>JAADFV010000156.1 GCA_013152695.1 Chloroflexota bacterium
CAACCGGCCTGGTTTTCTGGGTTACTGGTTTACAGGGTTACTGTGCTGCGGGTCTACATTGATGTCAATCTGTATCCTATTTACGAAACAGAGGAAAAGGGTGCAAGGCGATTGAAAATAGGCTCCAAGGCTTGATAGGTGTCGCGGAATAGGGTGTAGAGCTCTTCATAGCGCTGGCTATGCTCAGGGTTGGGATAATCGTGTTCGATGATGGGGGCAAGTTTGCGGGCAACACTGTAATCGGCAAAGAGACCCACACCCACACCGCCGGCAATAGCGGCACCCAAAGAGGTGGCTTCGGCGGCAAAGCTCAGGCGTGCCACCGGCAGGCGATAGACATCGGCCAGGATGCGCCGCCATACCGCGCTCTTTTCACCACCCCCGATCAGGCGCATCTGCGAGACCTTGACGCCCTGACTACGCAGAATATCGAGAATGTTACGGAGATTGAAGGCGACACCTTCCATGACGGCACGGGCCATTTCGCCCCGGCCATGAGACATGGCCAGACCGACGAAAGCGCCGCGCGCCAGGGGATTCCAGTGGGGGCTTCGTTCACCCAGGAGGTAGGGGAGGAAGAGAAGGCCGCCACTCCCTACAGGTACGGTGCTTGCCGCCTCGCTGAGGGCCTCGTAGGCAGGCCCGCTTGCCTCCTGCGCCCGCAACAGGCGTTCGAACCAGTCGAAGGCGCCGCCGGCGGCTTGCATGGCACCAATGGCCACGGCGTAGCGAGGATCGAGATGGAGGATATTGAAGGTACGCTGTTGGGGATCCAGTACCGGTTGCTCGCTCGTGAGTCCAATCCAGGAGGAGGAACCGAGATAATTGTAGACATCGCCCATTGCGACCGCACCCGCCCCCACGGTGGCACAGGCCCCATCCCCTCCCCCGATCACGACCGGCGTACCCATGGCGAGCCCCGTAGCTTCGGCAGCAGCAGCGGTCACACCGCCCAAAGTGGTGGCGGAGGGGTAGATGGGCGGCAAAACCTCGGCAGACAAGCCGAGGCAGTCCAGGAGGGTGGACGACCATTGCCGGGTGTTGATATCGAGGAGGGCAGTGAGGGAGGCATCGGAATAGTCGGTGGCGATGACGCCGCTGAAGAGAAAGGCGGCGTAGTCTTTGGCCTGTACCACCTTAGCCGTGCGCGCCCAAATCTCGGGCTGATGGTTTTTGACCCACAGCATTTTCGCGGCGGTGTAAGCGGCACTGACCCGATTTCCCGTGAGCTGATAGACGCGCTCCTCACCACAGGCACGACTCAGTTCTGCGGCCTCGGCGGTGGCGCGTTGGTCGGCCCAGATGATGGCCGGGCGTAAGGGCTGGCCGTCGTCGGCGAGAAAAACGGCGCCGTTCATGTGGCCGCTGAAACTTATGGCCACGATGTGGCGCGGTTGGGCGCCTGATTCCTGCAATAAGGTGCGGGTGGCGCCAAACACGGCGTCGCGCCAGTGCTGCGGATTCTGTTCCGCCCAGTTGGGAGAGGGATATGCCGTGGGATACGGGACGAATGTGGCGGCAAAGACGCTGCCATCTTCGCGAAACAGGGTCGCTTTATTGCCGGTGGTGCCCAGATCGTGGGCGAGAATGAGATGCTGTGCAGGCATAATGTTGGGAAGTTGTTTTCTAACCTTTGACGGCGCCCACCAAAAGGCCGCGGGCGATGTATCTTTCGAGAACAATGGCGATGGCAATGACGGGGAGGATCATGATCAGGATGAGAACCGACATGTACCACCATTGTGGGCCACGTGTGGCATTTTGAGCGGCAATGGTGAGGGGTAGGGTTTGGGCATGGGCGCCCGAAAGAAAGAGGGCGAGAAGGTATTCGTTCCAGGCAAAGACAAGGACAAAGAGATAGGTCGCCACCAGTCCGGGAACAGATAGCGGCAAAACAATCGAGAGGAAGATGCGATAACGGGAGGCGCCGTCGATGGATGCCATTTCTTCCAATTCGAGAGGGATGGATTGGAAGTAGTCTCGCATCAGCCACACAACAATGGGCAGGTTGACCGCCAGATAGGTGATAATCAGGGCCAAACGGGTGTCCAGGAGGTTGAGTCGCTGGAAGAAAATGTAGATGGGAATGACGACGGCGACCGGTGGCAACATGCGCTGAGAAATGAGCCAAAAGGCAATGTCATCGTTTTTCAAGGAACGGGTAAAATGCTTGCCAAAGACCTGGAGCAGAATGAGGAAGACGGCCAGAGAGGAGGCGACGGTAATCTGCCAGGCTACCCCCAACATCGTCATGACCACGGCCAGGACCAAAGCGAGGAGGAAGAGGAGAATGGCACCCAGCTTCGGTCGATACTGAAAGCGGGTGAGGGCATAGGAAGCGGCTGTACCCAGCAACAGGGCCAGCGTCGCACTGACTAAAGCCACGACAACGGTGTTGATGTAAGGACGAATGGTGTCGCGGCTCAAATCTCCGATGAGGACGTACTTCCAGGCGTGCAAGGAGGGTTGGAAGTCGACGAAAGGAATGTAAAAAGGCCCCATGTTGACGTCGATGGGGAGCTTGAGGGAGGTGACCACCAACCAATAAAGGGGAAACAACACAACCAGAGCCCAGAATCCCAAAAGAATGTAGGAAAGTACTAAGCCGAAAGGGGAGGGCCGGTTGATTGATTTGTGTTTGAAAAAGTCAGAGAAAGCTGCCATTATCACTCCACGAAGCGACGACGGAGAATGTTGACGTAGGCGATACCGAAGAAGGTGACGACAATCAGCAAGGAATAGGCCACAGCCGCGGAGACACCCAGATTGAGAGAACGCCAGGCAATAAAGGCATGGAGTGTCAATGATTCGGTGGCTGTACCGGGACCGCCGTTGGTCAACACATTGGGAAGATCGACAATTTTGAAGGCCTCAATCATGCGAATGAGTACCACGGTCAAGCTGACAGGGATGATCTGCGGCAGTGTAATATTCCAGAAAATCTGCCAGCGATTGGCGCCATCGACCAGAGCTGCCTCTCGCTGTTCTGTGGACTGGCCTTCGAGGGCGGCAAGGAGCACGATGAACATGAAAGGAATCCACTGCCAGGTGTCACCGATCATAACGGCAATACGTGCTCCCCAGGGCTGGTTCACCCAGGAGTACATGCCGAGACCGGCGGCCTGCCACAGGGGGGCAAAGGGCCCTTTGCTGGTGTCGGTGAGCATACGAAACAGGTAGGCGATGCCCACAGGAGTGATCATCATGGGCAAAAGAAAGATCACACGGAAAAAGCGGCGGCCCGGTAGTTGCTGTGTAAGCAAAATCGCCAGTCCCAGGCCGATGCTGTATTGGACAAAAATACCGACAAAAACATAAATCCAGGTCACAACCATGGTGCCGGGACGCCCGCCATGGCTAAATGTTGTGACGACGAGCAAACGAATAAATTCAAAGAGAACAAAGGCAACGATAGCTCGAAAAATAAAGCCCCGAACAGTCGATCTTCGATCCAAAAGTGTAGAAACCAGCCACCATAGCAATAAAACGGTCATCACCACCAAGACGACCCAGCCCAAGGTCGTGGGCTCTTCCATTTTGCCCAAAAAATGTGTTTTTTCGCTACCAAACAGCAATTTTTTGTAGTTTGCTGTGCCTACCCAGTCGATGGAAAACCCTCCCTTGACGAATTTAAAGCGGGCGAAGGAAAGGTAGAGGGAAATCAGAAGGGGAAAGATAGAAAGCAGCAGCACCACCAGCAAGGCCGGCCAGATAAATACACTTTTGGCGCTTTCTTCCCAGCGTTGCGTAAGGCGCTGCATCCATGTTTTGGGGGGAATTGACTCTTGCACCTCCTCGTTAGGAGGAGAAGGTTGCGTGACTCCTGTAGGTGGTTGCATGCAATTAACCTCGGTGAGGAGTAAGGTGTGGGAAGGAGAAAGGAGTCAGGGCCCGGCCCACATGACCGGGCCCTGACAACGAAAGACTAAAGCCGTCTCCGGCAATGATGATTATTTGGCTCCAATCGAAGCGAGATAAGCATCCAGTTGTTCCTGGCGACCGATTTCGTCGGTCAATTCCTGCCAGTTGTCGTAGATCTGTTGCATGGCTTCGTCTCTGCTAATCTCACCGGCCATGAATTGGCTCAGAGCCATATCGAGGATGACCTGCTGGTATTGCTGGTTCTGGGGGATGCGCAGATCGAGAACCATGTTGGGGCTGTTGAGGCTATCCTCGATAGCACCCAGGTAATTGCTGGCAAACGCAGGGCTCATTCCTGCCTTCACCCACAGTTCACGATTGAGGAACTGGGACTGGCGGTAGGGATTGAAGCCAGTGATACCGATGGTCACATCGACGTTGGACTGTGCCGGTTGAGACATGTAGGAGAAGAAGGCGTAGGTCGCGTCCTTCACCTTGGGATCGGCAGAGGCATTGATGCCACCTGACCAGCCACCAAAAGCAGCGAAGGGAGCATGGTTGACGCCATCGATGGCATAGGGACAGGTTCCGGCGTCACAGGGTACCAGTTTGCCTGTGTCCCAGTCCAGGACCTCGGTCGAGCCGGGGAGGATCATGGCGCCGGTCTTGTCGGCCACCACCGACGTGTCGGGATCGATAGCCAGAGTGCCGATGTCACCCCAGTCGATGGAGAGAGCACAGCGGCCGGAGGTGAAGAGGCCGCGAGTGTCGCCGACATCCAGGTTCAAGCTATCGGGCGGGCCGTAGTCCAACATTTCTTTGTAGATGTCCAAGGCTTTGGCAAAGGCTTCATTGTTCACGAGGGGCTCGAGGTCATCATGGGTAAAGAATACGCCCTGGGATGTGCCTTGGCTTTGAATCATGGCTGCACCAATGCTGTGGATGAACCAATAGGCCTGGGCACCACGTTTCATGGAGACACATGAGCCATAATCGGGATCGCCATCACCGTTCAGGTCTTTGCCCTGGAATTGAGCTGCAAGCTCCAGATATTCTTCCCAGGTTTTGGGCGGTGAATCGATCAAGTCGGTGCGGTAGTAGCCCATGTGGAAGTCGCCATCCAGAGGGATGGTGTAAATCCGGCCATTGTAGGTGGCGCTAAAGTCGCGGAAGAAGGGGGCAATGTCATCCCACTGAATGTCGGGATCATTGGCAACGCGGTCGGTCAGGTCTTCGATATAGCCCGGTATGACATAGTCCACCATCCATTGAGGAGCAAACACCCAGCCATCAAACGAGTTGGTGCCTGTAGCCGCATCCGTGAGGATTTTTTGATAGAGATCACTGAAAGGCACGGTGATGATGTTCACCTTGGCGCCGGTCTTGGCCTCGAAATCGGGTGCACGCCGCTGCAGCGGTTCCGCAATCTGCGGCCCGGTAAATGTGACAATACTGATTTCCACCCCCGCGTAGGGTAAAGCTTCTGGCGTAGGCGTCGCAACCACTTCTTTTTCGACGACTTGTGTCACCACAACGGTTTTTTCGACGACCTGCTGAATAGGTTGGGCACAGGCCGAAATGCTCACAGCAAAAGCTACGAGCAAAATCACTAAAAAGACCAAACGATTGATTTTCATGAGAGTCTCCTCCAGGAAATAGGTGTAAAACAGAACTTAGGCACTTTCTGCTTACAGGACGAACATCCCTCGTTAAAAAGAGGGATACATGAAATAAAGTGTGGATTTGGCACCGACAATATCATTCTCCGATAGGCATCAACCTCCTTGTCAATGAAAAGTAAGGGCGAAAGACTAACATCCAGGAGAGGGCATCGCTGTTGTGATCACTTTTGCCAGGCAAAGTCTGGGCCCACTCCTCAAGGAATCTGCTTGTGGCGGAAGCATAATCGTCTGGTAATCGATATCATGATATCGATTTCATACAGAATACATCAAAAAAATGGATTTGTCAATGGCAAAAAAGAGACGGGAGCGCGTCTTAAGTTCATCGCATCACGGGTGCGATGAGCGCTGGTTTTCACCGCATCCCTGAGGTATCGAAGTCATCCCCGCAATCATACCCGCCAGCGTAAAAATGCCCCGCTTAAGATGTCCCCGGAAAACTTGCAGCGCGGCTGGCGTTCTC
>JAADFV010000157.1 GCA_013152695.1 Chloroflexota bacterium
GGTTCCAACCGGCTCGATATCGATGGTATTCGCCAGGATGGTGTTGTCGAAGCGATTTTCCGCCAGGGCGAATGGGCTTTTACCGTCTAAAACGAGAACTTTTGCAAGTGCGGCAGCAACCTTGCCGGGGTGCCATGATGATGGGGAGAATTTTAGGCGCATGCTCTGCAGATGCGCCTAAATGGGCATCTGCAGAGGCCTTCAAATTCAGGAGAACTTGTTTGCAGGGGAGAGAAACCGGCAATGTGATCATTTTTCGCAAGCAGAGAGAGTGGCGTGATATAATGGGCGGCGCATGATTGGCGAGATTTCTAAGACCTTATTCATGTAATTTACGTCGATTTATTCCGAATCTTTCTGAACAAAACGAGAGCAAAGCAATGTCTACACCTTATGATTATGATGTGTTGGTTCTAGGCGGCGGGCCGGGTGGCTACGTCGCGGCAATCCGCGCCGCGCAATTGGGCCTGAAGACCGCAGTTGTCGAAAAGGAGCACCTTGGTGGCATCTGTCTCAACTGGGGTTGTATTCCTACCAAGGCCTTGATTCGTACTGCTGATATTCTCCATCTATTGGGGCGAGGCAAGGAGTTTGGCTTCAGTTTCGACCATCTTGAGGTCGATTATGGCGTAGCGGTCAAGCGCAGCCGGCAGATATCTAAGCGCTTGGTCAAGGGCGTGGGCTTTCTCATGAAGAAAAATCAGATCGATGTGATCGAAGGTCTGGGCGAGTTACTGGACGCACACACGGTGCAGGTTGGTGAAAAAGCATACCGCAGCGCCAATATCATTCTGGCAACGGGCGGCCGCGCTGCCGTTTTACCCGGTATGGAGGTGGATGGCAAGCGCATTCTCACTTATCGACAGGCTATCGTGCAGAAAAACTTGCCTAAGTCGATTGTGATCGTGGGCGCTGGGCCGATCGGCATGGAGTTTGCTTACGTGTACCACACCTACGGGGTTGAGGTCACTGTGGTAGAGATGCTGCCTCATGTTTTGCCCAATGAAGATGAGGAAGTCGCCGAGGTTGTCGCCAAAGCTTTCGCCAAGCGGGGAGTGCAACTGCGCGTCCATACCCGCACCGAGCAGGTGAATGTGCAGGAGGATGGCGTGCAGGTTACTCTGAAGAATCTAGATACCGGGGAAGAAGAGACTCTGTTTACCGAGCAAGTCCTGGTTGCCGTAGGAATTCGCCCGAACAGTGAGAATATCGGCCTGGAGAAGGTCGGGGTCGAAACACAGCGGGGTTGGGTGCAGGTCAACAGTGTCATGCAAACCAATGTGCCCCATATTTACGCGATCGGTGATCTGACCGGTAAGCTGGCCTTGGCCCATGTTGCCAGTGCCCAGGGGATTGTTGCTGCCGAAACCATCGCCGGTGTCGAAACGATGCCGATCGAATCTTACGACAATATGCCCCGCTGCACGTACTGTTCCCCCCAAGTGGCCAGTTTGGGCTGGACGGAAGCCCAGGCTCGCGAGCAAGGCTACGAGGTCAAAGTCGGGAAATTCCCCTTCCAGGCCAATGGCAAGGCTCTGGGTTTAGGCGAACGTGAGGGTTTTGTCAAGCTGGTGGTTGATGCCAAGTATGGTGAAATATTGGGCGTCCACATGGTCGGCCCCGAAGTGACAGAATTGTTGCCCGAGTTGAGTCTGGCCCGCATGATGGAACTGACTCCAGCCGAAATTGCTCGCAATGTTCATGCCCACCCCACCCTTTCTGAAACGATTATGGAAGCAGCCCATGCTGCGGTCGGCCACGCCATTCACACCTGATTTCCTCTTCCTGCCTGAATATGTGCCATGTTCAATGCACCCTTGCTTACGTGTGACGGAGTTTAAGCGATGAATTCTGTACCGGTAATTCATTTTGGATTGGGTCCGATCGGCCGGCTTATCGGCCAACATGTGGCTGAGGAAGGCTGGTTGGAATCAGTTGGCGCTGTGGATATCGATCCTGAGATCATCGGTCGCACCCTTCCTGAGACTTGTGATGCCTCTCTACCGCCGGTGCCGGTCGTCAGTTCGCTTGAAGAGGTAAAAGCACCTGCAGGTGCAGTGGTATTGCAGGCGACTGTTTCGCAATTGGAACGGGCCAAACCTCAGCTTCTCGAGGCCATCGCTCATGGCTATCACGTTGTTTCCACCTGTGAGGAATTGGTATGGCCCTGGTCCGATCATGCCGAGCTTGCTCATGAAATCGATGAAGCTGCTCGTGCCGCCGGCGTCACCATCCTCGGTGTAGGCGTGAATCCTGGTTTTGTCATGGATGCATTACCTGTCTTGATTAGCCGGGCCAATACCGAGATCGAGGCGGTGCATGTGGCACGTTTGGTTGATGTGACAGAACGCCGTATTCCCTTACAGAAAAAGATGGGTTTGGGTATGGAACCGGCCACCGTACAAAAGCTTTTAGATGAAAAAGCGATTGGTCACGTTGGTCTTAAAGCCAGTGTGCAGATGTTAGCGGCGGGCTTGGGCTGGCGTCTGAGCGTCATCGATATCGACAGTCATCCGATTGTCGCAGAAGAGCCCACCGAGACAGGGCTGGGGCTGATTCCTGAGGGACGGTGTATTGGTATTTCTCAGCAAGCAACCGGCTATGACCAACTGATTCCCCGCATTACCCTCAAACTGGATATGCAAGCCCATCTACCGGGTGGGAGCCGCGATGAAATCTTCATCGATGGTAAGCAAGGATTACGGGTACGCATCGATGGTCTTCACGGTGATCATGCCACGGCGGCTCTGGTGGTCAACCAGGCTATCCGCGTGCGAGCGATGCCCGCAGGCTTGCAGACGATGTTATCGGCCCCTCTGGCAGCATAAACTATTTTTACGATCCTTTTAATTTGAGTAAGATTTTCATGACAGAAACGCTTCCTATCGAACTCGATCCCAATCCTCCGCGTCATGATTGGCACAAAGAACAATTGACACGTGGCCGTCGTCCTGACTGGCTACGCGCCATCTCATCCCATAACCCGACCTTTCAACAGGTCCACGGCCTTATTCGTACTCAATCGTTACACACTGTGTGCGAGGAGGCAGGATGCCCGAATATGGGTGAATGTTGGGGCCGGGGTACCGCCACCTTCCTGCTCCTGGGAGATACCTGCACGCGTTCTTGCGGTTTTTGCAAGATCAAAACCGGGCGCCCTGAAAAAGTGGATGTGCTAGAACCGCTGCGTGTGGCTCGTTCTGTGCAAGAGATGAATCTACGCCACGCCGTTTTGACCTCGGTCAATCGTGATGAACTGCCTGATGGCGGCGCCTTTATCTTTGCTGCTACTATTCGTAAGATTCGTGAATTAGTGCCGGGCTGTACGATCGAAGTTCTGATTCCCGACTTTATGGGTAGCGCCGAGGCCCTGGCCACAGTTATGCGTGAACACCCGGAAATTCTCAATCATAATACGGAGACCGTGCCGCGTCTCTATCGCCGTGTGCGACCACAGGCCAAATATCCGCGCACGCTCGAAGTGTTACGCCGCGCCAAAGAGATGGATCCCGGCACCTTGACCAAATCAGGGATGATGGTGGGGTTAGGAGAGCGCTGGGAGGAAATTGTGCAGGTCATGGAGGACTTACGTAGCATCGATGTGGATATCCTCACGATTGGCCAGTACCTGCAACCCAGCCGTTTTCATCTCCCCATCGAACGCTATTACACTCCTGAGGAGTTTCAGGAGTTGCGTCAGCTCGGCGAATCCCTGGGATTCCGTTGGGTAGAATCAGGGCCCCTCGTGCGTTCATCCTATCACGCCGATGGTCAGGCCCGGCTTACGACACCGCGGCATGATCCGGAGGCTGTGGCGATTTGACAGGTGTGCCTTCTTTAGGTAGCATTTCCTAGATACAACGATAACATTTACCTCCTTCAGACGTCGTTGCGGCCCAACAACGATGTCACAAGAGGACGGACCGGATCGCAGAGATGGCGTTTCAGTCCGTCCTTTTTGTGATAAAAGGGAATGTGATATCAGGTGATCATTTTGATCGCTTGCGCCAGATCAAGGCGATTGAGATGGCGGATGGCTGGCAAAGCAGAAAGGACCATGGTCATGAGAATGCCGAGGGCAGTGACGGCAAAGCTGAAGGGTGTGATATGGATGGTAATGGTGAAAAGCTCGGAGCTAAAGGTGGTAAGAAAGCGCGCCGTTGCCCACCAGCCAATAAGTAAGCCAGGAATCAACGTCGCCAACCACATCAAACCGATTTCTAGCTGAATCAAACGAGCAATGCGCCCGCCATCTGTGCCGATGGCACGCATGGTGGCAAATTCACGTTCTCGTTCCAAAACATTGATGGTCATGGCATTGAACAACAAGGCAAAGGCCATAACGATGGCGAAAATAAAGATGATGCTGATGAAGGCATAGAACAGCCCCATCATCCCCTGCCAATCTTTTTCGACATCCTCTTTGATTTGCACACTGGCCACACCGGGGATGTGATACAGGGCGCGTTTGACTTCCTTTGTTTGGCTACTGTCGATATCCAGGTATAGGCCGTTGAAGATGGACTGGGGGAGACCACTCAGTTTCTGTACAGTGTCATATGAGACATACGCCAGCATGCCGCTCAGTTCTTTGGTTTCTCCACTGACGGTAAATTCGTGACTGCCTAACTGGCTACTGACTTTGACTGTGTCGCCGGCAGTTAGTCCCAGCTTTTCCATGAGATAAGAAGAAAGAACGATGTTGTCTCCGGCCAAGGCCGCGGTAGGGGAGAGCCCTTGTGGTAGTTGCAGAGCATGCATTTGGCTGTTGGGGGAGATGGCTATCAGCCAGGCGTCCTGCTTTTGATCATGGACCTGAAGGCGGATGGGAAGCTGGAGATTGGGTTCTACGGCCAGCACGCCCTTGATCTGTTCCACCTGGGCCAGCGTGGCGGCTGTCTGGGGGCTGTTGAACAGGACGGTACTATCCCAGAGCTCGACGGTGTGGAAGTTGCGTGAGAGCATATACGTCATCGAATCCATCATGCCCAGGCCCATGAGAAGGAGGACGAAGCTGAAGATAATGCCGAGGGCAGTGGTGAGACTGCGACGGGGCATGCGGAAGACATCGCGCAAGGGCATGCGTAGCCATAGCGGTACCCGAATCCAACGCTCGAGGAAAGAGATGCGGCCCTTGGTGAGGGCAGTGGCCGGGTCCAGGCGCATTGCTGTGGCTGGTGCCATACGGGCCGACGCCCGGGCGGGGCTGATTCCGGCCAATATGGCAAAAACCAGGCTCATTCCTACTCCCGTGAGGATGAGATCGGCATAGATTTTACTCTGCACCAAGGGGATACCCAATTCGGTGGCGTAAGCCGTCGTGATCGCATAGGCTAGAGGAATACCAAGGATAATGCCCAGAACGGAGCCCAAGCCGGCAATGAGCAAAGAAAAGGCAAGATAATGCCCCATGACTGCTCGATCGCTGTATCCCAAAGCTTTCATCAATCCGATCTGGGGTCGCTGCGCCCAAATCAGCCGGCTCAGCATGGCATATACAGCCATAGCCGCCACGAACAACATGAGAAAGGCCATGATGTTAGCACTTTCTTGAAAACCATCCAGATCGAGCTGCAAGGCCGCGTGCGAAGGAACATCTTCGCTGGGTAAGGTTTCACGCAGGCCGTAGGGGGCAAGGATGGCTTCAGCTTGCGAGATAATGGTTTCACGATCACGGCCCGGTATCACCAAGACATTAAAGTTATTGATCTGCCCTTCTTCCCCCATCATTTTTTGTAACTCGGGCAAGGAGACAAAAAGTACGGCAAAGGTGCGAGGTGAGGGCAGGATATCTTGTTTGCTGGCACTGACGATGAGATATTCGGGACTGGCCGCAATCCCCACGATCGTTAGGGCCTTTTTATGACCATTGATGATGGGCGTGACCTGATCTCCCACATGAAGATTGTAATAGTCAGCAAAGTGTGCCTCGACAACAGCAGCTTCCTTATCCTGCGGTGTAAGAAAGCGTCCCTCGCGGATGTAAAGTGCGTTGACCTCAGGCATGTGCTCCGGCGAAACACCGATCAGCCGGGAGCGAATAGGTTCACCATCAGGGAGCTCATAGCCGCTATCTATGACCAACCGTCCTGTCACAGCCCAGACACCGCGCAGAGCAAATATCTCGTTGACCACCTCTGCTGGTGCTTTTTGCACAGTAAAACTGACATCGGCAAAGTGTAGTTTGTCGTAAGTGTGCTGGTAGGAGGTGGATAAATCGCGGTAGGCACCGGCCATAGAGACGAGGCTAGCCACGCCCAAGGCAACGATGAGGACAAGAGCCGTGCTCTGTGCCCACGCGCTTTTCATGTCCCGCAGGGTCTTACGTAATAAAACGTTCATTGTGCACCTCACCATGTCAGCTCAGAAACAGGGGCGGGATGGGGATTGGTGCTAATCTGGGCGATGCTGCCGTTATGCAGATGCACTACCCTATCGGCCATTGGGGCTATGGCGCTGTTATGGGTTACGAGGACGATGGTCGTGTTCTTTTGGCGATTGAGCTCGCGCATGACCTGGAGGACACGCTGACCGGTTTCTACGTCGAGGTTCCCCGTAGGTTCGTCGCAGAGGACCACAGGGGGTTGGTTGGCCAGGGCGCGAGCAATAGCCACACGTTGCTGTTCGCCACCAGAAAGCTGCGAGGGAAAATGATCGGCTCGATCTACCAGGCCAACCATGCCTAATAAATCCCGTGCTTTCTCTTGCAGGCGCCTGCCATCTTTCTCCACAAGGGTCAAGGCAAATTCAACATTTTCGCTGGCTGTGAGGGTGGGGATGAGATTGAAGAATTGAAAGACAAAGCCCATCTTTTGGCGGCGATAGCGTGTGAGTTCCTTGTTGTTATAGCTGGTGATGTCCTCTCCCTGGACGAAAATACTACCATCGGTAGGGCGATCGAGACCGCCAATGACGTTGAGCGTGGTCGTTTTACCTGAACCGGATGGGCCCAGGAGAACGATGAATTCACCGGCGGTAATCTCTAGATTCATGTCGCGCAGAGCATGAACGGTGACATCACCCATTTGATAATTCTTTGTGACATTCTTCAGCTGGATTAAGCTTTTTTTCGTCATGGGACACCTCAGAGATTTAGAGCTTTGTTAGTCAGGTTTGAGTTAGAAAATTCGTCGGAGCATGGAATAGGAAGCAAGGAGCTGGTTGAGTGCGGCGAGAGGACGTTTACCGGCCCGGTTTACGGTTCCCGGTCTTGCTTTGTTGGTTCCGGCTTGTCCGGGTTAGGAGAACGAGAAGGTGGATTATGGTTCTGGTGCCTGTTCACGTTTTAGACCGTGAAGGATGGCGAGAAGGGTTATTTCCATCTGTTCGTGCCAGTTGCTATGCCCTAAATCGAGGGCACAGAGGAGAATGACCCCTTCGGCAGCGGCGGTAAGGGTGAAAGCCGCATCACGGGCATCAACGGTGCGAAACAGGCCTTCTTCAATGCCTTCGCTAATGATCATGCTCAGAAGGTCAATGTAATCTTGATAATAACGCCGCAAAAACTGTCGAACGCTTTTATGGCGGGTAGCCACAGCATAGAATTCTGCCATGAGGGGCTGCCAGCGCTGCATGGCTTGCACATCATCTGCCACCTGCTGGATAAAACGGTAAAGTTTTTCATCGGCAGGAACATCCAGAGCGCTTATTTCCCGCAGATTGCCTATTTCACCCTGAAATAGGCGGTAAAGCACCGCAGAAATGATGTCTTCTTTACTTTTGAAATGCCAGTAGAGACTGCCTTTACTCAATCCGGCAGCAGCAGCAATATCGTCCATGCGCGCTCTGCTAAATCCCAACCGTACAAAGACCTCCATGGCAGCATCCAATATCTGGTTTTGACGAGTCTGTTTTGTTTCTTTTCGTCGTGACATGATTGCCTCTTTTCTAAACTGACTGGTCAGTCTATTTTAAGGAAAAAATGACAAAGTTGTCAAATGAAGGCCACGGAAGTTTCCCTCAAAGCCAGTTTTCAAGTATGATAGCTCGACACAGTTCTTTCTGAAGTGAAAACATAATCAAATCCCTTTCTCTCCCGCTATACCCACGCATCTGGTTACAACTGGCTGCTAATAGGTCGTTTTCTATTCATGGCTAACGCAAGAATCATTCGTCTCGGATTACAACTAGGACGTATCTTGCCTCCCAAACTCGGTTATTTTGTGGCCGATTGGGTGGCATGGGGCCTTATCAAACGCAACACTTCGGCCGATATCGCCGCTTTACGTAAAAATTTGCGAGTTGTATTAGGGCCCGATGTTTCTGCGCAACAATTAGAGCATACAGTACGTTCAAGTTTCCGTAATGTAGCGCGAGCTTACTACGATCTGTATCATGCTCTGGCTCTGGGCAAGGAGTATGTGCGGGCCTCGGTAGAGTTCACGGAACAAACGCAAGAGATCATCGCCGAGTATTTTGGAAAGGGGCGAGGGATTATGGCCGTGACCAGCCATTCTGGCAATTTCGACTTGGCCGGTCTGGCGTATGGTCTGTTGGGTATTCCTACCCAGGTCATCACCTGGCCCAGCCCCCCTGAAGACTATCAAATGCAAAATGAAATTCGTTCCTGGGTGGGGTTTGATGTCACTCCCTTGGATGTGCATGCTTTGAAGCAGGCTGTACAAACTTTGCGCCAAGGCGGCATTGTCGCAACTGCCGTTGATCGTCCGCCCCCTCCCGGTTCAGGTGTTTATCTACCTTTTTTCGGTAGGCCTGCCCGTTTGCCCATTGGTCACATCCGTTTGGCAATGCAAACGAATGCCTATCTCGCCGTGGCGCAGTGCCACAAGCATCCTACTAAGCCTCATGTCTATCAGATTCACATCGAACCTTTGATCGAAGTAGAAGAAGAGGGAGACCGCGAGCAAACGATCTACACTTATGCTTCGCGTGTCCTCGCTTTGCTGGAGAAGCATATTCGTCAATATCCCGACCAGTGGTATATGTTCCATCCCGTTTGGGATGACTCTGCAGATGAAATCGCTGCCACTTCGTTTTGATTCACGGACAGAAAGTACAATGACAGATACCACAAAACACCAACGTGTTAACGACATTCTCTTGGGCCCGTTGGAACGACCCGCTTTACGCTGGTTGGCAGCCCACATGCCCGACTGGGTCAATCCAGATGTGTTGACCGGCATCGGCGTGATCGGTGCCATTCTCATCTTTTTCAGTTATATCCTTACAGATGTCAATCCTCTTTTCTTGTGGGGTGTCAATCTAGGCTTGCTGATCAATTGGTTCGGCGACAGTTTGGATGGCACTCTGGCGCGGCACCGTCACATTGAACGACCGCGTTATGGTTTTTTCATCGATCACACCGTCGACGCCTTCAATACGGTTTTGATTGTTTTGGGACTGGCCTTTTCCCCTTATGTTCGTTTTGAATACGCCGCCCTCGCTTTGGTGGGTTATTTGCTGCTATCGATTCTGGTGTATGTGCGCACCTATATCCAGGGGGTCTTTCAAATTTCATACGGGAAGCTGGGCCCAACCGAAGTACGGGCGATTCTTTTCCTGTCGAACACCTACATGTTCTTTTGGGGCAATCCCACTTTTGATTCACCTTTCGGAGAAATGAGCGGTTACGATCTCGTTGCCTTTGTGATCGCGATCATTCTTTTTGTCATTTATGTCGTCACGAGTATCAAAGAGGCACAGGCCCTGGCCCGAGAAGATCGCCCTTCTCACGAGTAGAGGAGTGTTCTTTGCGGTTGCAAGTGCAACGTTTTGCGGTCATATCCCATGAAACAAGATCTCAAGCGAGAGCTCACCCCATCACAAAGTGCCCTGGTGCAGCAGCAATTTGGCAGCAATGCCGAGCAGTATGTACAGTCGCCAGTGCATGCCCAAGGGCAGAGCCTGAAACGCATGATCGAGTTGGCGGCGCCGCAGCCTCATTGGCTGGCCCTGGATGTGGCCACGGGGGGAGGGCATTCTGCTCTCGCTGTCGCCGCGCATGTGCACCAAGTTATCGCGCTCGATCTAACTGAGGCGATGTTGCAAGCAGCACGAAATCATGCGCGGAATTTGGGAGAGGAGCAAATTATTTGGGTGCAGGGAGATGGAGGGAGCCTACCGTTTGCCCCGGCAACATTCGATCTGGTTACCTGTCGCGTTGCTCTCCATCACTTTCCCGATCAAGCGGCGGCCATTCATGACTGGGCACGCGTTCTCAAAGGCGGGGGCAGACTCGTGCTGGTCGATAATATCGGCCCGGATGATTCTGCTGCCGAGGCCTATGTCAATGCCTTCGAAAAGCTGCGGGATCCGTCGCATGTGTGGATGCATCGTTTGGAGCAACTGGTCGATTATGTGCAGAAGGCGGGTTTGATCGTAGAACATAAGGAGCGCTTGGTGAAGCCGATGCAGTTTTATCCCTGGATGGCACGAATGCAGGTACCGCCGCCAGTACAGGAAGAATTGTGCTCACGCTTGTGGGGTAGCAGCGGCGCCGCCCGTGCTTTTTTGCGTCCTCAAGAAAAGGAAACGGGTATAACCTTTCAGCTGCACGAGGGCATTATCTCTGCACGGCATCCTGTCACTTAGATTCAGTATCCTTTGACAAGGAGTGCTATAATAAGAACAATTGATTTCGATGTTGTGTAGTCTCCCCTCAAGTGTTGATACTTCTTCGCTATGAATGTTGCGAAGAAAAAGGTAAAGAGATTCGTATCTGATCCTGGCCAATGATTGATAATCAACATTCAGAAGGGAAGTTGCCTAATGTTGTGAGGTGCAGAAGTGTTGCCATATCAGACAAACCAAGGCGCATCTGTAAGTGAATATGCTTTGATTTTAGCCTTGATTACTATGTTGGCGTTGGGAGGCCTGTGGGCGTTAGGGCAGAGGACTGTCGGTATCGTTGGTTTAGTAGAGCAATCGTTTCCTACAGTACAGAACGATGGGGATAGCATTACCATAGTGCTTCAGACTTCCCAAGATTTTATCGATCGTATGGAGGCCTATCATCAAAAGCATGGCCGTTGGCCTCGGAGTTGGTCGCCTTATAATTTCAGTGATATTGGCTTGGACCCCCAAGAGTGGGCAGAGCCGAGGGATGGCGTTATTTTTAATCCTGCCGGCAACCGTTTTGGTTTAGCCAATGCTCTTGGCGACGAATATCAGCTTTACGTAACTAATATTTACGGGGAAGATATGCACATCTACGATGGTTACAATATTTGGTACAATTTTGAGGATGGTCAGTGGTATTATCACGATATTGCGGACAATATACCCGTTGACATCAATTCATTACGCGTGATCGAAGAGGCAAAGTAGTACCATTCTAGTATTCAGTCAATCATAGTTTGATAAAAATTGTCTCGTGGCCATGACTTACACTGCTGAGCAATACGGCCTTCCACCCCTAGCGATAGGGCCTAGCTGAGTGAGCCCTTCACTGTGTTCAAGGGCAGGCTCAGACTCTAGGGCGCTTTGCGCCAGAGGTTGGCTTACGCCGACCGTCGTGGACTGGCGAAAGGACGACGTAGATCGTCCTCTGGCCGAAGGCCTAAAGAGACCGGCTTGCATTTGGCAAAAACCTATTCAAAAAATGTTCGGTAGAGAAGAAAAAAACGCCAGCTCATGATGGCTGGCGTTTTTGTTGAAAGACGGTAAGGGGAGACTAACTGAGCATGGTTTCGAGGTTATCTTCAACTTCAGAATTGGAGATAGTGTGCTCGATGACGGTAAAGCTAAGCTCTTTCTCGCCTTCTTCATGACGGACTTCGATGCTGCTCCCAGGCTGGAAACGTCCCGAAAGGAGTCCTTCGCTCAAGGGGTCGTCAATGTGCTCTTGCACGGACCGGCGCAAAGGGCGAGCTCCGAATTTTGGATCGTATCCAACTTCGGCCAGGAAGGCCTTGGCCGAATCGGTGACATTGAGGACGATATCGTGTTCGGCCAATTGCGTGTGCACCCGCTCTAGTTCGAGGTCGACGATCTGCTTGATCGATTCCAAATCCAGAGAGTGGAAGACCATGATACCATCCAGCCGGTTGATAAATTCAGGGCGGAAGGTGCGTTGCAGGGCTTCCATCACGCGTTTTTTCATGTCATCGTAGTCAGCTTCTTTGCGCTTGGTTTCGTCATCGGTAATAGCGAATCCCAGGCGCCCACCATGGCGAATGAGCGAGGCTCCCACATTGGAGGTCATGATGATGAGGGCATTACGGAAGTCGACCCGCCGTCCTTTGGCATCGGTGAGGCTACCATCTTCCATAATTTGCAGGAGAATATTGAAGGCTTCAGGATGGGCCTTTTCGATTTCATCCAGGAGGATGACGCAGTAAGGGCGCCGGCGAACGGCTTCGGTGAGTTGGCCACCTTCATCATAACCCACATAGCCGGGAGGTGCACCCACAAGGCGGCTGACATTGTGGCGCTCCATAAATTCTGACATATCGATTTTGATTAGCGCCTCTTGGGAACCGAAGAGGAATTCAGCCAGATTTTTTGCCAGGTAGGTCTTACCCACGCCGGTCGGACCGAGGAAGATGAAGGTGCCAATGGGACGTTTGGGGTCTTTGAGGCCGGCACGGGCGCGGCGTACAGCCTTGGAAATGGCCTTGACCGGTTCGGTTTGGCCGATAACGCGTTTCTGGAGATAACCTTCCATCTTGAGCAGGCGTTCTTTCTCTTCACCGGCGATACGCACTACGGGAATGCCTGTCCACATCGCGACGACTTCGGCAATGTCTTCTGGGCAGACGGTGGGGCGTTCGGCTGTTTCCCAACTGGCGCGCATACGATCGAGTTGGTTTTGCAGCTCTACTTCGCGATAACGGAGGTCGATAGCCTGATCATACTGCTGTTTGGCCAGAGCTTCTTCCTTTTTCCGCTGCAACGTCTTGAGGTCGCGGAAGGTTTCACGCAGGCTTGCCGCCAAGGGTGTTTTGTACATCCGTACACGACTGGCTGCCTCGTCGATGAGGTCAATGGCTTTGTCGGGCATGAAGCGGTCGGGGACGTAACGGGCTGCGTAGTAAGCGGCCGCTTCTAACGACTCATCACTGATCGTAAGATGATGGTGTTCTTCGTATTTGTAGCAAATACCATGGAGGATTTGGATGGTCTCCTCGATGGAGGGTTCTTCCACGAAGACCGGCTGGAAGCGACGTTCGAGGGCGGCATCACTTTCGATGTATTTGCGGTATTCATCGAGCGTAGTGGCGCCAATCACCTGGATTTCGCCACGACTGAGAGCGGGTTTAAGGATGTTGGCCGCATCGACACTGCTCCCTGCCGCTCCTGCTCCGACGAGCATGTGTACTTCATCAATGAAGAGAATGGCTTCGGCATGGGTGATTTCTTCGATGATTTTCTTCAACCGCTCTTCGAACTGACCCCGATACATGGTGCCGGCAACGAGAGAGCCTACATCAAGCATCAGCAGTCTTTTATTGAGGAGAGGTTCCGGCACATCACCGAGGACAATCCGCTGTGCCAGACCTTCGACAATGGCGGTTTTGCCCACGCCCGGCTCGCCGATGAGGGCGGGATTGTTTTTCGTCCGGCGCGACATGATCTGAATTACCCGTTCGATCTCGGTTTCGCGACCGATAACGGGGTCCAGCTTGTTTTCGGCGGCACGGGCCGTCAGGTCCAAACCCAGTTGATCGACGAGTGGCGTGTCGCTTTCGGACTTTTTGGATTCAGGGAGTTGCTGGGTCTGGAGAATCGAGCGTGCTGTCTGCGTGCGTAACCGATCGAGGCTGACGCCCAGGCCCCGAAGGACATTGACGGCGATGCCTTCGCCTTCACGTACAAGTCCAAGGAGTAAGTGTTCGGTGCCGATGTAATGATGACCCATAAGCCTGGCTTCATCAACGGCCAGTTCGATCACGCGCTTGGTGCGAGGAGCCAGGGTGGGTTTACCGAAGGGCGGACGTTCCCCTCTCCCTACCTGGCGTTCAATCGCCCGAATGACTTGACTGGGTTCAACGCCCAGTTCGTAGAGGACTTTAGAGGCGACACCGTTTTCTTCTCTCATCAGGCCGAGAAGTAAGTGTTCGGTGCCTATGTAATTGTGATTGAGCCGCTGTGCTTCTTCTTGTGCAGCTTGTAAAACGCGCCGGGCCTTTTTCGTGAACCGGTCAAATTTATCTGCCATTATGATTATCCTTTTACGGTTGCGAGAGGTTACGGTGGTAAGCTCCCTATCGCTATTATACCAAATACGGGGTGATGACCAGTAACGCTTACTCTGTTCAGGGGAATCGGTGACGTGTTGCAAGTGTTTGCGCTTATATTATTAGACGCTGCTAGTCATCAATAAGTTGCTTCGATGACATTTCTTTAAGAATCAACTCGTATGACTTCCCCATTGAAGCCCGGTGAATGATGTGTACCATGATATATTGTGCGGTGGTTTTGAGGATTTGTCAAGCGCTGCAGTTTGCTCAAAGGTCCCGACGGCCAAGCATTCAGGTAAATGATTTACTGCGAAAATAAAAACAGGCTGACCGGGAGAGGTCAGCCTGTGGGGATAACGGGGGTTGGATGTGTTAGGCAGCGGTTTCTGGTTCTTTGATTTCCTGAACCGGTTCGGGGCTTTCCGTTTCGGAAACAGCCTCTTCCGTAGTTTCCTCCGAAGTTATCGTTGCTACGACTTCAGGTTCGGATTCAGAAACTGTTTCTGTTTCCGCTTCAGCCTGCATTTCCACTTCTTCGGGCACTTCCGGCGCTGCTTCTTCCTCGACAGCCTCTTCGGCTTCGGCCTCCGCATTCACCTCTGCTTGTGTGAGTGCTTCTGCCATGGCCGTAGGTTCTTCACTTTCCTCTTCAGGTTCCCACTGGATAACGGCGTACTCTTCTTCGGCAACACGACGCAGGCTCAGGCCAATACGACGGCGATCGGGTTCGATTTTAATGATACGCACAGTGACCGTTTGGCCTTGTTGTACCACCTCTTTCGGGTGAGCAATACGCTTGTCGGAGAGTTCGCTGATGTGGATGAGGCCCTCGATTTCGTTTTCGATACGGGCAAAGGCGCCAAAGGTAGTGAGCCGGGTGATCGTTGCCTCAACCAATTGGCCAATGGCATAGTTCTCATGGATAACTGTCCATGGTTCCGGTTGCAACTGGCGCAGACTGAGACCGATACGACTGCGATCACGATCAACGCTGATGATCTTAACTTCGACTTCTTCACCGATCTTAACGACTTCTTCCGGATGCTGTACGCGGGACCAGGAGAGTTCGGAAAGATGGATGAGGCCGTCAGCACCGCCAAGATCGACGAACGCTCCGAAGGGAGCAAGGCTACTGACAACACCCTTTCGGATATCGCCAACCTGTAATTCGCTCAGCAGTTTTTCTTTTTGGTGGCGTCGCCATTCTCGCATCGCCTGTCGTTCAGACAGGATCAAACGGTTACGGCTACGATCGAGTTCGATGACTTTGAGCTGGAGGGTGTTTCCTACCAGATCGGCAAAGCGGTCATCGCTATCTTCGTTTTTACGTCCTTCATCGCTAACCAGTTGTGAAGCTGGCACAAAGCCACGGGCTTTGCCGATGTAGACAATGACCCCACCTTTGTTGTAGCCGGAGACAGTGCCTTCGAAGATTTCTT
Organism: Chloroflexota bacterium; assembly: GCA_013152695.1. The sequence goes on from JAADFV010000157.1 coordinate 15,581, forward strand.
GGGATTCGAGCAGTTCAGATGCATGTTGCCAATCATACTCGGCAAGGGCGCGCGAGTAGGAGAGGACAGCATGACCGTCACGACTCATGGGTTTAACAACCTGTGTGAAAATAGTCTCACCGGCGGTGAGATTTTCACGTTTCTCGGGGTCGACACGCTCTAAGTCGCGCATGGGCACAATGCCCTCGGACTTCGAGCCGATGTCAACCATGATGCCGTTACTGTCGACACTGACGATGGTGCCCTCGATGATTTCACCAACTTCTAACTCGTGAAAGTTGAAGTTGTCATCGTTGAGCAACGCTTCCATCGGATGAACGTATCCGTCGGTGTCTGTGGTCGGTTCAGTTGTAGCGTCGGGTTGAGTGGTTGCTTCTTCTGCGACCTCCTGAGTTGGAAATTCTTGGGTCGGTTCGAGGTTATTCATGGATAAGAGCCTTCTCCTCCAGATGATAAATGGCACATTAGTATACCGCGCTTGTTTAGTATTGGCAAAAACGCTGTGGCTCTTTTGTAGAGGCCGTATTGCGTGTCAATCTATCACCATTATGTACGGCAAGACAACGGCCGAAGGTGATCGTTTAGGGGATAAGGGCGATAACCTCGATTTCTACTAAAGCGCCCAGGGGCAGGGCTGCCACGGCGACGGTTGAGCGTGCGGGCGGTTCTCCTGAAAATACTGCACCATAAATAGCATTGACAGCCTGAAAATCGGCCATATCTGTGAGAAAGATCGTCGTTTTGACAATATTGTCCATGCCAGTACCGGCAGTGGTAAGAATGGCCTCTAGATTTTTCATGACTTGTTGTGCCTGGGCTTCGAGGCCGTCACGCAGTTGTCCTGTGGCGGGATCGATGCCGATCTGGCCGGCTGTGAAGAGCCAGCTTCCCACACGAACGGCCTGCGAGTAAGGTCCGACTGCCGCCGGAGCCTGGGATGTACTGATGATTTCTCGAGACATGATAATTCTCCTTGGGGGGTGAAGATGTTTTTATGAAGGTTTTTTACTGTAGTAGAGAAATTGGTAGGGACGCTGGATATCGTCACAAAAGACCTGACGAGCGGTGGGCGTGGCTCCCCTGAATCGTTGCGTGATTTCGGCGGGGGTGGTGACGAGCTGGGGATGGGCCGAAAGCATGGTTTGGATCTGTTCTGCATACCCTGGAACATCAGTGGCGATACGTAAAATGCCTTCAGGCCGAAGAAGAATGACGAGGATTTCGACAAAGGGAGGGACAAAGAGCCGGCGGATTTGGTGTTTGGGTTTCCACCAGGGGTCGGGAAAGAGGATGTGGAAAACGTCGACGCTTTGGGGCGGGAGAAGGCGGGGAAGAACGTAGCGGGCGTCATCATCACTCACCCAGATGTTAGCCAGACCCTGTTTTTGTATTTTTTTGAGGATACGTCGGGTCAATTTACTTTTGACTTCGAAGGCGAGGAAGTGACGTTGGGGATGCTGTGCCGCCCAATCCAGGATGAATTCTCCGCGACCACTACCAATTTCGATTTCGAGCGGAGCGGCCTTAAGAAAGCTTTGCAATGACTCAAGGTGCTCGGGGGCAGAACCAAGCAGGCGAAAGGCAGGGGGTTGGGTGAGGATAGAAGGGTGTTTGGCAGGAGGTCGACGGCTGGGATCACCTCCGATCAGCCCTTTGCCTTCCTCGTAACGACGAAGAGCTCGCTGTAAGCGGCTTTCGTCGGTTTCAAAGGTTTCACGACCGACGCGATAAAGTGGTTTGGGTGAATTCATTGTGCTAAAAGAATATCTCAAAAAATGATAGCCTATCGTAGCATTGTCTTTATAGATTTCCAAGAAATTTTCTGGTTGGGGTATCAACCTTATTATTTTCTCTTTGGCACACTCCTTAATCTATGCTACACTGCGAATGTGGTTCATCTTTCACTGTGAAAAACTTCCCTACTTCGAAATGCTTGTGCTATAATCGCTTCTGTTTGCTGTCAAGGAACAGGTGCTTTTGGCAACGATCATTGCCTTCATGTTCCCGTAGCACAAAAGATAGAAATTTTAGTTATCCTCATTGGCTTGTCGTTCGATCTTAGTTGCTTTCATAGGAGAAGGCTTTATGCTTCAACAATATGGCCTTATTGGAATGCTTGCCCTGATTGCTTTGGCTTTTCCGTTTGTGGTTGTAGGGTTTACTTGGTTGATTCGCCCCAAACGACCAGATCCAGTCAAGAATTCGACATATGAATGTGGAATAGAAACGATCGGTGAGACATGGGTGCAGTTTCGTGCTCAGTATTATCTCATTGCTTTGGTCTTCGTTATTTTTGATATCGAAGTCATGTTTTTGTTCCCCTTTGCTGTAGCATTTAACGAACTGCAGTTGTTTGCCGTCGTCGAAGCCATTATTTTTGTCGTTATGCTGGCTGTTGGGCTGATATATGCCTGGAGAAAGCAGGCGCTAGAGTGGCAGTAAATCATTTCGATTCACTGCCACCTTTCTTTTTTGAGCTTTGTTAAAGAAGATGAGCAACGAAGCTTTATTTCATCCCTTGTCATTACGGAGACGCATTTATGGATCTATCAAAAATTGATCTACGTGCCATCGGTGCATGGTTTAATGGGTTATTGATAAATTCGGGACTATCGCAAGGTTGGATTGTTGCAATTGAGGCACTGGTTGGTGCTTTGATCCTGCTTATTTTCAGCCTCACCTTGGTAATCCTCTTAATCTGGTTTGAACGCAAACTGGCGGGGCGCATCCAAGACCGCCTGGGCCCCAATCGCGTAGGCCCCTACGGTTTACTGCAGACTGTGGCCGATGCCTTGAAATTGCTCACAAAAGAAGATGTTACTCCGGCGGAAGCAGACCGCGTGACTTATAATTTGGCGCCGGCGTTGGCTGTTTTCCATGTAATTATGGCCATGGCTGTGATCCCCTTCGCCGATCGTGTCATTGGCGCTGACATCAATATCGGTGTGCTTTATTTGATGGCTGTTGGCGCCATTGGTTCGATGGCGGCGTTGATGGCGGGGTGGGCTTCGAACAACAAATATGCCTTGATTGGTGGATTCCGTGTAGTGGCACAGCTGCTTAGTTACGAGATTCCTATGGTGTTGGCCATGCTGATTCCTGTGATGGTGGCCGGTACGATGCGAATGAATGGTTTAGCCCAGGATCAAGGTGGTTTTGGAGGGTTTGGTTGGTATATTTGGACTTTGCCTCTCGCCTTTATCATCTTCTTTATTGCCTCTCTAGCTGAAGGTGAGCGCGCACCCTTTGATCTTCTCGAGGCAGAATCAGAGATCGTAGCCGGGTACAATATCGAGTATTCGGCGATGAAGTTTGCCTGGTTCTACCTGGCCTTTTTTATGAATAGTTGGGTACTGGCAGCCATCGCTACCACGATTTTCCTGGGGGGATGGCAAGGACCGTTCGTCGAACAGCTTCCGGCATTAGGTGTGATTTATTTCTTCGCCAAGACTATCTTCATCTTCTTCGTGTTTGCATGGGTGCGAGCGACCTTCCCCCGTTTGCGTATCGATCAGATGATGAGTTTCTGCTGGAAGTTTTTGGTTCCTTTGGCGCTTGTCCTTTTCATGGTGGTGGCAATTATCCTCAAATTACAGCTACCTCACCCCATCGAAGGTATTGTTCTTTTCCTAGCCAATATCGCAATTTTACTGGTAGGACTTTCCTTCTTAGGGCGGTCCCAGCGTAAAGCTGTGCAGGCGCCCAAGCGTCTTTTCACTCCCGAAATTCCTCGTATCTAACGACTCACATCTTCCCCCGTTTCGATTTTATCCAAGGAAGAAGCCTTTATGGTTCAACAAGTCATTTTCATTATCATGGCCATTTTCACTTTGGGTATGGCTCTAGGCACGGTAACAGCCCGCAATCTATTCCATGCGGCCCTGTTCCTTGTCGGTGCTTTTGCCGGTGTCGCCGTGCTCTATGTCCTGCTCGAAGCTGAATTCTTGGCTGTGTCCCAGGTCATTATTTACATTGGTGCCATTGCAACATTGATTATCTTTGCCATTATGCTCAGCCGCAGCATGATGGGAAAAGAATCTGGCGCCTTGAATCGACAGTGGTTGTTTGCTGCCGGCGGCGCCGTGCTGTTTTTTGCTGTTCTGGCCTACCTGCTTAGCCAGATGCAGTTTGCTGTGCAGTCAGCACCGGTGCCCGACGATATCATTCCCAAGATTGGGCGTGGTTTCGTTAGTGTTTACGTCATCCCATTTGAAGTCGCTTCTGTGTTGCTTTTGGTGGCTCTTGTGGGGGCCATCATGCTGGCACGTGAGCGACATAGTCAATAATCATTCAAGGAGGAGAATCGTCTGTGGCCATACCGCTTACCTGGTATCTCATTTTGGCAGCAGCGCTGTTTAGCATTGGCTTTTACGGCGTCTTGGCTCGGCGCAATGCTGTGGCGATTTTGATGGGCATCGAGTTGATGCTCAATGCCGTCAATATCAATTTCCTGGCCTTTTGGCGTTACATCCGTCCGGATGAGCCGGTCGGTCAGATCTTCGCGATTTTTGTGCTGACCGTGGCCGCAGCGGAAGCCGCTGTCGGTCTGGCTTTGATTATTTCGATTTATCGTACACGCAAGACGATTAACGTCGATAACATTGATTTACTCAAAGGCTAATATTCCCGCTCTGTCAGTGATAAAAGCAGGCGCTGAATCGCAGTAAGGACGTTTCTACACCCGATTTCTAAAGGTAGACTTCCTGTTCGACCTTTTTCGCTGGTATTGGCGATGATCGACGAAGTTATCTTTAGGAGGATGTTTTTCTCAGAGAAAGGCAATCCATTTTGCCATGAGCGGCTGATATGTTTGATTGCTCTTGTTACTATTCTTTTCATTTTTGATTGCCGCTCCCTAGCCGATTACGTCTTTATTTTTCATCCCTTTTTCGCTTGAGCACTTGCTCTTTTGCTGACACAACGCACACCCTTCGAGGTTGTTTATGTCGGAATCAATTTTTAACCTGACGTGGTTGATACCACTCCCTCCCTTGTTGGCTTTCTTTGCCATCATTCTCTTCACCAATCGAAATAAACGTTTGAGTTCCAATGTGGCTATTGGGGCAGTGGCTGTTTCCTGGCTTCTGGCCTGGGTGGTGGCAATTGCTTTCTTTAGCAACGCAAGCTGGGTCGAACATCCATTCGATCTGAAAGTGGGATGGATTCCCACAGGAACGACAACCTTTAGCATGGGCGTGGCAGTGGATGCCGTAACGGCTGGGATGTTGTTTATGGTGGGGTTTGTACTTACCATGATCTTCATCTATAGCTCAGGCTACATGACTTTTCCCGGCCATCTCGATCCCTCCCTCAATACCGACGGACTCGATCCTCGCTACAGTCGCTTTTTTGCTTACATCTCCCTTTTTGCCACGGGGATGTTGGGGTTGGTGGTTGCAAACAACCTCTTGATGCTCTTCATCTTCTGGGAGATCATGGGCTTGTGTTCCTATCTGCTCATCGGTTTCTGGTATGAAAAGAAATATCCTGATCCCAAGCAAATTACTCCCAAAGAGGCCGGCCTCAAGGCATTTCTGACGACGCGTGTGGGCGATGTTTTATTGATGATGGGCATGATTTTCCTCTACATTCATGCCGGGGATCTCAATTTCCAGGTCATTTTCAGCGGAGAAACCCTCCATCACATTGCCGAAGCGACGGTAAACCTGCCTTTGTTTGGTGAGACCTCATGGGCGGTATTGATTTCTGTGCTGATTTTCTTTGGCGCGATTGGTAAATCAGCTCAGTTCCCCTTGCATGTGTGGCTGCCCGACGCCATGGAAGGCCCAACCCCTGTTTCCGCCTTGATCCATGCCGCCACCATGGTTTCGGCCGGCGTTTATCTGATTGTACGCATGTCACCGCTGTTTGTCGCCGCGGGTCATGGTCAAAATGGCGCCATGACTTTTGTAGCCTTCATCGGCGCTTTTACGGCACTCTTCGCTGCCACCATTGCCGTCGCCCAGAATGATATCAAGCGGGTGTTGGCCTATTCGACCATTTCGCAGCTAGGTTACATGTTTGCTGCTCTGGGCATCGGCGCCTGGGTGGCTGCCATCTTCCACTTGCTGATTCACGCCTTCTTCAAAGGACTCCTGTTCCTGGCTTCGGGTTCCGTCATTCATGGTGTCGAGCACGGCCACCATCATGCCCACGAACACGGAGAAGGCGAGGAAGGATACTTCGACGCCCAGAATATGTTGAACATGGGAGGTTTGCTGAAGCGCATGCCGCGCACCGGCTGGACATTTATCCTCGGCGGTGCTGCTTTATCGGGCTTCCCTATCATTACGGCTGGTTTCTGGTCCAAGGATGAGATTCTTTCGGATGCCTGGGCAAATGGCCATGCCGCAGTTTTCTGGACTCTGGCCCTCGCCGCCCTTCTCACGGCCTTTTACACTTTCCGCCAGATCTTCCTCACTTTTACGGGCAAGCCTCGTACCCCTGCTGCGGCCCATGCCCCTGAAAGCGTGCCTTCGATGACTGTACCTTTGATGCTGCTGGCCGTCTTTGCCGTGGTCGGAGGTTGGGTCGGTATTCCCGAGCACTTCCCTGTGTTGGGCGGTCTTCTCAATAATCCGCTCGGCTCTTTGTTAGGGGGGCAGGCTGAATTTTACGGTTTGCATTATGAGGTACTGCCTTTCCACCTTTTCCCCGTGCTCGTTTCCATGACCGTATCGCTGGGTGGTATTTTCCTGGCCTGGCTGGTGTATGGCCGGCGCCCCTTAGTGGCAGGGCAGCCTGATCCCTTGCGTAACTGGCTGGGCCCCGTCTACACAGTCCTCGAGAATAAGTATTACTTCGACGAACTGTATTACGCTACCTTTGTCCGCTTTGCGGGATGGTTTGCCGATCTCTGCTATTCCTTCGATGATCGTTGGTTCATCGATCCCATCGTCGATGGTGTGGGTCGTATTGGCAAATGGCTGTCGACGGCATTGCGTCGCTTCATCGATGAGCCTGTGATCGATGGGGCTGTCAATGGCGCCGGTCTCGTAACGCAGGCCGCGGGCTCAGTTGTGCGCTTATTGCAAACCGGACAGGCGCAGAACTACCTCCTGGTTCTGCTTTTGACCATTCTCGTGTTGTTAGCCATGGTTCAGTTCGTTTAGCCTTGTTGTCTGCAAATATACGTTCATTGCGTAAATGACGGTATTTGTTTCCTCTCTCTTATCACCATTCGACTTAGTTTTTATCTCCATATTGCTCCGAGGAGTAGATTTCAATGGACTTTATTCGTAGCTCGGTCTTGACACTGATCGTATTCTTACCTTTGGTGGGGAGTATCGTTGTGATGCTCATGCCGAAAGAAGACATCGATCGAATCAAGCGGTTTTCAATTGCTTGGAGTCTGATTCCGCTCGTGCTTTCCGTTTGGTTAGCTATCGATTACTGGGTCAATTATCTCGCTCATGGCTCCGGTGAGATGGCGTATCAAGTGAACATCCCCTGGATATCAGCTCTGGGTGTGAACTACCACATCGGTGCTGATGGATTAAGCATTCCTCTGATTTTCCTGACCGCTTTATTGTCTTTTCTGGGGGTTTACTATTCTGCTCGCGTCATTCGGAAGCGCGTCAAGGAATTCTTTGTGCTATTTTTGTTCCTGGCCACCGGGATGTTTGGTGTTTTCGTGGCGCTGGATTTGATCCTGTTCTACGTATTCTGGGAAATAGGCTTGGTACCGATGTATTTCATGATTGGTATTTGGGGCCAGGCCAAAGACAGACCACAGTACGCAGCGATCAAGTTCTTCCTTTACACCCTGGCCGGATCGGTCTTTATGCTCCTGGCCATTATCGGTGTCTACCTCAGTACCGGCACTTTTGATATTCTCAAGGCCGCACAAGTGGGTGTGTGGACGAATTGGCCCTTAGCAGCCTCTTTGTCCTTCTGGGCGTTTTTGATTGCCTTCGCCATCAAAGTACCTAGCTTCCCCTTCCATACCTGGCTTCCTGACGCCCATACCGCCGCCCCCACCGCTGGTTCCGTCATTCTTGCCGGTGTTTTGCTGAAGCTGGGCGCCTACGGTATTTTGCGCATCCTCTTGCCTCTTTTCCCCGGTCCCTTTGCTCACTTCGGTTGGATTGTGGCCCTGTTGGGGGTGATAGGCATTGTGTACGGCGCCTTCGTCTCCCTTGCTCAAACCGACCTCAAACGGCTCATCGCCTACTCATCGGTCAGCCACATGGGCTATGTGATGCTCGGTATCGGCGCCACGGCCGTGGCTCTGAATATGTCGGGTGAGGAGGGCATGTTCAAGAACGCCACAATGGCGTTCAACGGTGCCAGCTTACAGATGTTTATGCACGGCATCATAACGGGAGCATTGTTTTTCCTGGTCGGCGTCATCTATGAGCGGGCTCATACCCGTGAATTAGCTAAATTTGGCGGTCTTAGCACTGTTGTACCTGTTTTTTATGCCACGATGATGTTCGCCGGCTTTGCTTCCTTGGGTCTGCCCGGTCTCTCCGGCTTTTGGGCTGAATTCTTCACTTTCCGTGGTGCCTTTGGCATTGTGCCGGTATTGGCAACCATCGGTGTCGTCGGTATTGTGATTACGGCGGCGTATATTCTTTACCGAATTATCCAAAGTGTGTTCCTGGGTGAGTACGATGCCAAGAAGTGGGATCACTGGACGACGGTGTATGGAGAACCTGCGGATGGCCCCACCGATATGGTTGCATTCGAAAAGGTGACTCTGTGGCCTCTAGTCGCACTGATGATCCTGTTGGGTATTTTCCCCACCCTTATTCTCAATTATTTCAACCAAACTGCGGTGGACATCCTCTCCCGCCTCTTCTAATCACGCTAGGAGGGATGAACCTTGAACGCTTCTGAAATCATTCGCTGGCTTTCCCCTGAACTGGTCCTGCTGATCACCGCCTTTGTCGTACTGGGCGCCGATCTTGCCATGCGCCGCCGCGACGAAGGTCGTACCGCGGCCATCATTGCCCTCATCGGCCTGGCTATCGCCCTGATTTTTACCCTGCTCCTGGCCATGAATAATCCGTCGACGGTTGTGGCCTGGACGATGGCTATTGATCCCTATGCCATCTTTTTCAAGGTCTTGGCTCTGATCTCGGTCAGTCTGGTGATCTTGTCGTCGATCAGTTTTATGAAGGGAAAGAGTCGTTATTTGGGCGAGTATTATGCTCTGCTCGTCTTTGTGGCCCTTGCCATCTGTGTGGCCGTAAGCGCCACTAATTTGGTGTTGGTTTACCTCGGAATTGAGTTTCTTTCGATCACTTCGTACATTCTTACGGGCTTTTTGCGCAATGACCGGCGCTCAGAAGAGGCCGCGATTAAATACTTTTTGTACGGTGCCAGCGCCGGGGCAGTGATGCTGTATGGTATTTCCCTGGTGTATGGTGCCACAGGTTCTACCGATCTTGTCGCTATTGGCGAATTGCTTAAAGCGACGGGGCCTGATCGTCTGCTCGGCATCGTGGCCATCATCTTGCTGCTGGGTGGTTTTGGTTTCAAAGCCAGTCTGGTGCCTTTCCACCAGTGGGCTCCTGATACTTACGATGGCGCCCCAACCCCTATCACGGCCTTTCTCTCAACGGCATCGAAGGCAGTCGGCTTTGCTGTGGCAGGGCGTGTGTTCATTACTGCTTTTCCCCAATTCATGACCGACTGGACGGCCATTTTGGGAAGTATGTCGATTCTGACTATGACCGTGGGGAACCTCACGGCTCTGAAGCAGACCAGCGTCAAGCGCATGTTGGCTTACTCGTCCATCGCCCAGGCGGGCTACATTGTTTTGGGTCTGGCGGCTTACAATCCCGGGGCCGATACTTTTACCGGTCTCAATGGCCTCATGCTTTACTTGTTCGCCTATCTCTTTACCAATATCGGTGCCTTTTTCGTGGTGCTGGCAGTAGAATATCATGCTGGTTCCAGTGAGTTTAGCACCTTCAAGGGGCTGAGCAAGCGTGCTCCCGGTCTGGCACTGCTGATGACGGTGTTCATGCTATCCCTGGCGGGTATCCCTCCCACGGGCGGCTTCTTGGGCAAGTTTTATGTATTTGCCGCCGTGGTAGATAAACGTTTGCTCATTCTGGCCGCCATCGCCGCCGTGAATACCATTGTGGCAGCATTTTACTATCTGAATGTGATTCGCTTGATGTACTTCAGCGAAAGCGAAGATGAACGCACGCTCCAACTCAGTGCCGGGGTCAATACAGCTCTGGTGATTAGTGCCGTTATGGTGTTGTTCATCGGTATTTTTGCCG
>JAADFV010000158.1 GCA_013152695.1 Chloroflexota bacterium
ATGTCAAGAATGCAAAAACGGTGAAATTCGGTGACCTCGGCGTTGCCGGCGTCGGCAGTCGTGAAGAATGCCCCGAGGTCAACACCACCTATACCTTGACCGTCGTTGATCTATACAATGTTACAACCAAAAAGACGCTGACGATTACCGTAAACAAGGGTACGCCCACTGTCACACCGACGCCGACGGTAACCTACACCCCCTGGCCTACGGCGACGCCCACCGCCACCTACACCCCCATTCCTACAAGAACACCAACCCCCACGCCTACAGTAACCCCCACAATAACTCCGACCTTTACGCCCGTACCCACGGCCACGCCAACGCCTTTCTTCATCCAATGGTCTGCCAGCCCCAACCTTTATCAAGGCCCTGGCCCCGAAATAACCATCACTTTCGTCAACCAAAGCAGCGTTTCTGACGCCTTGCTGATGAATTTACAGGCCACGTCATTGCCTGCCGGTTGGACGGCAGAGCTCTGTGTGGGCGGTAGCTGTGGTGGAGATAAGAGCACACCTAACCTGGCTCCCGGCGGCAGCGCTACAGTGAGCGTGAGCTTTAATCTGCCGCCTGAGGCCAAATCTGGAGATCAAGGTTCGGTGGTATTGCAGGCCCACTCGGTGGCAGATTTCGATTTCTTGCTGCAGATTCCCATCACGGTGCAGGTGCCCTGAATCACCTTCTCCCTGCCCCAAATTTCACCGTCACGCCATCGAGGAAAAGAGACTGGAATGGAACTGCAACTTGCTGTCGCCAAGATTCAAAAATATGCCATGAGTGAGTCGGGCGATACGGTCGAAGTGGTGGAACGGCCCCATGGTGGGGTTTCGGTCGTCCTCGTCGATGGCCAGCGCAGTGGAAAATCGGCCAAGATCATCAGCAATTTGGTGGCGCGTAAAGCCATCAGCCTGCTATCAGAAGGGGTCCGTGATGGCGCCACGGCCAGAGCCGCTCATGATTATTTACGCACGCATCGTGGCGGCAAAGTCAGTGCCGAGCTGATTATCCTCTCTGCAGACCTGGAGACAGGTACGATTGTCATCTCACGCAACTCTCATGCACCGGTCATGGTGCGGCAACAGGGCACATGGGAGCTGTTGGCTTCTCCTGCCGAAGCAGTGGGCATTTACCCCCGCACACGCCCCCACATCACCGAGGTACCCTTGCGTATCGGACTCATGGTAGTGGCCATGAGCGATGGCGTATGGCATGCAGGAGATCACCGGGGAACGCCCATCGATGTCCTGCAAGTGGTAGAGCAATTGCCCGCCACCTTGGGAGCTAAAGCAGTCGCCGACGAAATCCTGGCGCGGGCCTTGCAGCATGAACAGCACCGGCCCAGTGACGATTTGAGCGTCGTCGTCATGGCTGTCGGCGCCACCATGCTCGACGAGGTGCGTCGCATGCAGATGCGTTTACCCATTCCTCCCCGCCTGAGCAACCGCTGGTAACCGATTCCCACCACTCTCTTTGTTCTCTCCCTGCTGCCCTTTTCCGACCAGACTGCGATTGCCCGAGTTGGCTGGTAAGAAGCTATATTTCAGCCAGTGCCCACATCTTGACAACAACAATAACTTGTACAATTCGTGTGATTCGCTTGATTTGTGCAATTCCTGAGAATCACCCCATTCGTGAAATCCGTGATTGCACTTCATGGAGCCGTCTGAGACCGTGTTAATCAAAGTTGTTGGCATTTGCGGCAGCGGTAAGAGCACTCTTGCGGCAGGATTGCGAGCGCACGGCTACGATGCCCGTCAAGTCTCGCAAGAGCATTCAGGCGTCCCCGAATTATGGCGATGGCGGGGGAGGCCCGATGCTTTGGTCTACGTGGATGCCTCGAACGAAGTGGCGCGGGCGCGCTATCCTCATCTCGATTTGCATGATCGCTACTTGCAGCAAGAACGGCAGCGACTGCAGCAAGCGCGGCTCCATGCTGACTGCTACGTGCTCAGCGACGGCCTCTCTCCTGAGGAAGTATTGGCGCGGGTACTCGATTGTTTGAAGAAGAAAGGGCTGAGAGGCCAAAAAATCACATAGCAGAGGGTGCGGCGCCTTCTCATATTTGACACTTAGGTCGCCACAACCTATAATCGATTGGTTTGAGACGTAGATCACCTGTCTACGGCAGATCTTCTGTTTATCTGGAGAATGAAAGGAACCATTCATGCAGTCTTCTCGTAACAACATTACACTTCTCATCATTATTCTTCTTGCCGCACTTGCCATTTATATTGCCTTGCCGATCCAGCACCCCACCTGGTTCAGCAAAATTGTGGCACCCCACCAACCGAGCGATACCGCCCTCGATCTACGATTGGGCCTGGACTTGCAGGGTGGAACACAAGTCCAGTTAGAAGCAGATCTGCCCCCTGGGCAGTCGGTCAGCCTCGAGGATATCGAGCGAGCCAAAGCTATTATCGAACGTCGTGTCAACGGCCTGGGCGTTGCGGAAGCTCTGGTGCAAACCAGTAATGACCGTATCATCGTTGCCCTTCCCGGCGTTGCCAATCCCGACGCTGCTATCGAGGCCTTACGCGGCACGGGCCAGCTCGAATTTGTGGAAATGGGACAAAATCCAGTGCCGCCCGGCACCAAGATTGTCACTTCCATCAATGCCAGCGACGCCACCACCAACACGGTCGTTTACAAAACGCTATTTACCGGCGATCTTCTGAAATCGGCCGATGTGGCGCGTGATCAGACCACGCAAGCGCCCTACATTGCCTTCGAACTCAAACCCGAGGGGGCCAAGATTTTTGGCGAATACACCGCCAATCACATTGGTGACTACGTGGCCATCGTCATGGACAAGACCGTGCTCTCAGCCCCGGTCATCCGCGCCGCCATCAGTGATCGTGGCATTATCGAAGGGAACTTCACACTGGAAGAAGCCCGTAATCTTGCCATTCAGATGCAGTATGGTGCTTTGCCCGTACCCCTGAAAGTGGTGGATGTCCGCACGGTTGGACCCTCCTTAGGGCAGGACTCGGTCAAATCCAGTGTCAAGGCCGGCACAATCGGCGTGCTGATCGTGCTTTTGTGGATGCTGATCTACTACCGGCTTTCTGGTTTCCTGGCGGATTTGGCTCTGATCACCTTTGCCGCCCTCAATATGTCGATTTATAAAATCATCCCCGTCACTCTTACCCTACCGGGCATCGCCGGTTTCTTGCTTACCACGGGGATGGCCGTCGACGCCAATATTCTCATTTTTGAGCGTATGAAGGAGGAATTGCGTGCGGGACGCGCCCTTCCCAATGCCGTAGAAGCCGGTTTTGCTCGAGCCTGGACCTCGATTCTGGACTCGAACCTCTCTACGATCATCACGGCCATCATCCTCTATTACTTCGGCTCGAACTTTGGCGCCTCCATTGTGCAGGGCTTTGCCATTACACTGCTTTTGGGTGTGCTTATATCCATGTTCACGGCCGTTCTCGTCACCCGCACCTTGATGCGCTTTGTCGTCGGTCATTTTGCCGATCGTTTACAGCACCATCTTTCCTTGTTCGGTGCTTGATTCAACTCATCCATCGCCCTTCGGGGTATTCATTTAATACAGAAGTGTTGACTTATGTTTAACATCGTCCAACATCGTCGCTGGTATTATCTTTTCTCCACCCTGGTGATTCTGCCCGGGCTGATTGCGATGATCTACTCCACTGCCACCATCGGCACCCCCTTCCGCCTTTCCATCGACTTTACCGGTGGTTCGCTGTGGGAATTGCGTTTCTCCAAGCCTGTGGCTCCGGCAGAACTGATTAACGTGTTCAAGGATAACGGTATCGCTGATGTGAACGTAAACACCATTGGCGATGATCGTACCCTGCTCGTGCGTACAGAAGAAATCTCACCCGAGCAGAAAACACAATTGCTGAAGGCAATCACTAAAAAATTCGATGAGCAACCGGTAGAACTGCAATTTCGCTCGGTGGGGCCCACCGTAGGACGGGAAGTAACACGCACCGCTTTCATTGCCGTGGTCCTCGCTTCCTTTGTGATCCTCGGTTTTATCACCTGGGCATTTCGTAATGTGGCCCATCCCGTGCGCTTTGGCGCCGCCGCCATTGTCGCCATGCTCCACGATGTTTTGGTCACTACCGGCGTATTCTCCATCATGGGCTTTGTTTCCGGTTGGGAAGTCGATGCCCTCTTCCTCACGGCATTGCTGACCGTTATCGGCTTTTCCGTACAGGACACCATCGTCGTTTTCGACCGTATTCGTGAGAACAGCCGCCGGCGCCGCGGTGAGGATTTCGAGACAATTGCCAACCGTTCCCTACTCGAAACCATGCACCGTTCCATGGCGACGCAGATCAACGCCATGTTCGTGATGATTGCGCTCCTCCTCTTCGGTGGCGTCACCATTCACCAGTTTATTGCCACCATGCTGATTGGTCTCCTCAGTGGTACTTACTCCTCCATCTTTACGGCCACACCGTTACTGGTCTCCTGGGAAAAGGGCGACTTGAATTTGCTCCGTCGTTTTCGCGGGGAAAAGCGCCGTGCTGCCGTAGCTTAATAGTTTTCTAGCAGAATCCCCTCCTCGGCACTTGAGGAGGGGATTTTTTATGAAAGGAGGGTTTAGAAGAAAAACTAGCGCAAATCACGCCCGAAGGGCATGAGAGAAAGGGGAATCAGCTTGAGGTGCTGTTTGGCGAAGGGAATGCCGACGATGGTGATGAAGAGAATAAAAGCGTGCACAAGGTGGGCGACGGCAATCTCCCAGCCAAATAACACGAGCCAAATGACATTGAACAGGAGATTCAAGCCACTGTTGGCATCGCCGGTTTCGATCACCTTTTTACCAAAGGGGGCAAAGGTGGCGAAGCCTAGCTTGATTTGCTGCAAACCAAAAGGAATACCGATAATGGTGAGGCAGAGGACGACACCGCCAAAAATGTAGGCAAGGCCTGTAAGCAGACCCCCGAAGATCAACCAAATAATGTTACCAAGTAAGCTCATGGGTTTATAGTCCCTCGTGATGAGAACAATGGATGGGGAAAAGGAGAAGAGGAGTGGGTATTTCTTTATTTTATACGCAAAAGTACCCTCCTGAGTCGCGGATTTCAGGTAATTCTGCGGCTTTGCCTGAGCTCTTTTCGGGATGAAGACTTTCGCTCTGCCACACCGTTAGCGACGAGGCCGCGAGCGCCGGGAGCGAGATCTGGATGCTTTGTGGGGAAGTGTCGGCCGGTCGGGATCCAGACCCAGAGCCCGGAAGAGGCGTCGCCGCTCCTCCTCGCGCAAATCTCGCCACTGGCCCGGCTGCAAGTCAGCCAACTGCAGGGGACCAATGGCCACGCGCACCAATCGCAAAGTGGGGAGGCCCACGGCCGCGGTCATGCGCCGCACCTGTCGTTTGCGACCCTCGCGGATGGTAATACGGAGCCACGGTGTAGGATGGTAATCTCGCACCGGCCGCGGGGGCAGAGAAGGAGGCTCGTGCAGCAAAGTGACTTCTGCCGGCGCCGTGCGTTGCCCTTTGATGACGACACCCCGGCGCAAGGGCTCCAGGACGCTCTCATCCGGCCAGCCTCCCACCGCCTCGACCTGCACGAGATAAGTTTTGGGCAGTTTCCAGCGCGGGTGTGTCACGCGGTGAATGATGACGCCATCGTTGCTGAGGAGCAGCAGGCCCTCACTATCCCGGTCGAGGCGGCCGGCCGCGTACACATTGGGGATGTCGATGTAATCGGCAAGCGTGGCCCGCCCTTCGGCATCCGAGAATTGCGTAAGTACGTCGTAAGGTTTGTAAAAAAGGAGATAGCGGTGGGATGGCATGAAATTAGAAGCGACAGAGCAGGAGAAAGGAGAAGTGATGATGATCTTTGCTCATCCTCGGGTCGGTGTAGGGGTGGGCTAGCACCACCCATTTACTCAACCCAGCCTGTCATCAATTCGATAAGCACAAGGGCGACGACCGCCTGGGTACGCCCCTACGTAAAGGTAGTCCGGGTGTATGAGGGGGGACAAGAAGGGGCTCAATCGTCAC
>JAADFV010000159.1 GCA_013152695.1 Chloroflexota bacterium
TTTGGGGGAGGGAAGTCACTAGAGATGTGACGAAAACCATCAGTGGGAATACTCCTCCCCCGCGCAGTGAGGGAGGCCGGGAGGGGGCACCCTACCAAAGTAGGCCCCTAAAACCCTTCTTTTGGGGGCTGAAAAAGGCAGGGAAAAGGAGTATGCTAGGGTTAAGCAATTAAACCACCTTCGTAAGGAGCCAGCCATGAAACACCTCAAGCCTTTAATCTTGATTCTCTCCACACTTTTGTTACTCGCAGCCTGTGGTGGTCGCTCTGCACCAGAGGGGCGCCAGGAGGACTTGCAAAGCGCGGTCGATGCGGCCATTGCCGCCACGGCAACAGCCCAAAGTGCGATGCAGGCGACCATCGACGCCGCCATTGCTGCTACGGCCACAGCTCAGGCGACGCCCCAACCTGAAGCGACTACCGAATCTGTAGAGACTGTTGCACCAACGGCTACCGCTATCCCACCCACCCCTGCACCTACAGCCACACCCGTCGTCATCTACACAGAGCAATACGTCACCATGACGGAAGAGGAGCTGGCTGCCCTCATCGATGAAGCCGTCAATGAAGCCGTAGCAGCCTCGCAAGAAGCGGCGGATGCCGCCGACACCGCCACTGATGATGGCGACGTCAGTAACGATGAAGTGCAGACCATCGAGGTCTACGTGCAACTGAGCGACGACAGCATTGCTCAGGCGCAAGAAATCATCGATGCCTACCAGGAACTGTACGGCGAGACCGCAGATGAATATCTGGCTGTGCTGACAGCCATGGAGCAGGATCTAGCCGAACTAGCCGACAATACCGCTGCCATCAACGACTCTCTGCAAGAAATCAACACGACACTGGAACAAGGCCTGGAGCTGGCGGAAGAGAGTGTGGCGCAGTTGGAAGCTGCCGCCGCCTCGGCTAATGCTACGGCCGAACAGGTACAGCAACAGGCTCAGCTCTGGCAAGAAACAGTGCAAGCCCAATTGCAGCAACGAGCACAAGCGCAGGAACAGGCCCAGGCTGCAGCCGCCGACATCCTCGCAAACATGCAACCCACCGAAATCGCCACCAACCAGACAGAAGCCCTGCGCAGCGCCTGGAATTACGTGGCCGCCGTGCAAGGAGCCATGAATGATGGCACCATTAGCACGAACGAGCTGAACGCCATCGCCCAGGCCGGCGTCAACGCTTCCGCCAGCCTCAAAGCTCACGGTAGTCCGCAAATGCAGGGTATGGCCAATAGCATCGACCAGCTCACCCGCCAGCTGGCACAAGGACAAATGGATCAAGCACAACGAAGCCTACAACAACTTCAGGCGGGATTACCGGCCCTGCCAAGCGCTCCCGGTGTCTCCGCCCCCTCTGGCAAAACGCCTGGAGGTAAACGTAAACGATGAAACACTACCGACAGCACCTCACCCGACTTTCTCTGGCGATGAGTGTCTTTCTCCTCCTCAGCCTGATCTCCCTGGCCTCGCTTCAATCAGCCCTGGCCTGGTCAGAGGAAAAAATCGATTACTTCGATCCCCTGGACTATCGTCCCCTCTCCGAACGAGAGACCTACTCACCCAATGTAAGCACCGTCCATTTCGATCTGGTTGGCGCCCTGGCCATCGCTGCCGGATTCAGCATCACCGATGCCGCCACCATTCAGGCCTATTCCGAAGCTACCGACGCCGGCCCCCTGCCCGAGGACAACCCCGTCTACACATTCGACGCCGATCCGGCCAATTATCCACCGGCGCCACCCATCTCCACCGTGATCACCAGCACGATCTGTCCCTCGCCCTCCACGACCGGCGCCACCGTCACCATGGGCACGGCCGATTTCGACAACATGAACTGTGAGGGATGCTTCACCGATCGCTTCGGCCCTTACGGCGTCTTCTTCCACATGGCCCACGACAGCGCCGATGAGCTGGGTGCCATCCATGACTGGGCCTGGGACATCACCGACACCCTGATCGGCAAGGTGACTTACGGCTATAGTTCGACTGCTCGCTTCACCTGGCGGGGCATCGCCAATGTCTATGACACCACCCCCTGCTTCGTCCAGGAGCTGCACCCCGTCGATACCGGCAGCATCGAGGCAGGTAGCATGCAGGCGCTGGGTATCTACCTGCACTCGCTGGGGGATAACTGGTCGCACAAGGATTGCATCGCCGCCGCCGATGCCCAGGATCTGCCCTTTGCCGCCCACGTCACCCTCGACGACAGGAACGATCCCCTCTGGGCCTGCCGCTGGGCTGATCACGAATTCGAGTTTGGCGATCCGGCTAACTTTCCCGAAAGCAATCGTACTTTTAGTGGCACCCTTGCCCTTTACGAAGCGCTGGTAGACTTCAGCCAGCAGAGCAACCGCGCCCTGTATCGTCCCATTCCTCTGCACGCCGAAGACAACCATATTTACGACACCCTCTACTCCTTCGTGCACACGGCCAGTGTGCGTTACCCCGACGAGCGCCGGGCTATAGCCGATGAACTCCGCACCTGGGCCCTGGACACGCGCGAGAATAATGCTGCTTATTGGCGACCGTGGGCATTTTTCCCTCTGCTTTTACAGTGATTACAAAGCTCAAGTATGATCAGTAGCAAGCACATGTCCCTCACTACCACGGCATCACGACCTCCCGGCCCAGCTCGTGGTCTACCCGGCCGCTATCTGCTCGCCTTACGCCGGCGCCCGCTGGATTTTCTGCTGACCATGGCTCAGCGCTACGGTGATATCGTCAGTCTGCCTCTGGGCCGTAAGCCGATCATCCTCCTCAACCATCCTGATTTTGTCAGGCAAGCCCTGAACAAGGAACAGACCCAGCCGGTTAGGAGACAATTCCTGCCGGCGGGGTGTGAGGGGTGGGCGGGGATAAAGCTTACAGACAAGGATGCAACGTTCATCACAGACGAGGCCGTGGCGCTCATTCGAAGCTGGCAGGAAGGCGCCGGTGTGGATATTGTTCAGGTGATGAGGAAGCTCTCTCTGCGGATTGCCCTGCGTACGCTTTTTGCCGGTGATCCTGGCTGTGTCGACCCCGGTCCCTTGCAACGAACCCTGGATGCTTTAATCGATAGCGGCAATCCCTGCGATTTTGCCCTGGAATTCTGGGCCAGCCAGCATAAGCGCCGTCTGCGGGCACAACTGGAGGCCCTTATCTCGCCCCTCTTACCACTAACCACACAAGGGCTTAGCCATCCTGAGGATGAACTTGCTCAAGTCATTGGTCTTTTGCTTGCAGCCTATGAGGTCCCTGCCAATGTCCTTGTGTGGACATTTTATTTGTTGGCTCGGCATCCTCAGGTAGGGGAACGCTTGCGCTTGGAGCTCACTGAAGTGCTGGGAGGGAGACGACCCACAGCCGGGGATGTGTCCCGTCTTCGTTTTACTTCGATGGTGTGGGCGGAGACGATGCGCCTTTACCCGCCGCTCTGGGCGATTTCGCGCCGGGCCCGGCAAGCACTACAGATTGGCGGTTACACGATTCCGGCCGGCACAACCCTGCTCTTGAGTCCCTGGGTCATTCATCATGACTCCCGATACTTTCCGGAGCCTTTTGCATTTTTACCGGAACGGTGGCAAGCTAACTTTGCCTCTCTTCCCTATTTTCCCTGCGGCGATAAAGCAGACGGCAGTAGAGATAGGTCATTTCTCTGGAGTGAAGGCATCTTGCTGTTGGCCACTTTGGCTCAACGCTGGCAATTAGGTCTGTCTGCAGACCATGTTATGATGTTGCGCTGCGGCCTTACCCTCCGCCCCCGCCATGGTCTGCTCATGATTCCATCCTTTGCTGAGGTAACCCCATGAAATTCGTGAAATTCTCCCTTGCCAAGCTTGCACGCGGTCGCGGGGCCCGCTTGTTGGTGGCTGCGACTGTGACTTTGCTGCTCTCTGCCACGATGGTTTGGGCTTTTGCGGAAGAGCCCTTGCATTTTCGCGATCCTTACACGGGTGAAACTGGCGACAACTGGCCGGAAGTAAGTACTATCCATGACGATCTTACCTATGCCCTGGCTTTGGCCGCGGGTTTTTCTGTGACCGACAGCATCACGCTGCAAATCTGGGATCAACTGGTAGATTCGGAGCAAATCGGTCCGGGCGATGCCATTTCTTACAGCAATTGCACGGGTGGGGCTTTTCCTCCCGCCCCTGACCCTGACGCCGTCTGCGGCTTTAAGCCCCATTCCCGCCAGATCTGGCCTCTCCCTGACGCCATGCAGGACCCTGATAGTTGCGTCACATCTCGTTTCGGGCCCTACTCGCCTTTCTTTCACTTCCCCCACGACAATGCCCAGGAAATCGGGGCATTGCATGACTGGGCCTGGGGCCTGAATGACGAGCTTACAGCTTATGAAGCCTATGCCTGGGGTGGCCCGGCAGAATTTACGGTCATGCAGGCCTCCTGCCTCTTTACCCGTACGGCTGTGATTACGACCAGCATCGAGCCCGGCTCGCTGGAAGCCTTTGCCACCTATCTTCACTCCCTGGCCGATTACTATTCCCATCGCGACTGCATCGCCCATATGGATGAATTGGGCATGCCGTGGGCCACTCACACCCTCAGTGGGCACCCGGCCTGCGACTATAACCCAGCTAACCCCCAGCCCGATGATGTCCATGGCCGAGAGTTTTACACCTACACCGACTCTTTGCGCACCGATGCCGCCATCCAACACATCTACCGGGAACTTGTTGCGCGCAGCCAGCAGGGTGAGGGGCAGTACTGGCCCCTGGATATGTCTACACCTTTGCCCACCCTCGCCGGCTCGCCCACCCTGAGCGAAACTCTATCCACTTTTGTGCATCAATGGGATTTCAACCATGCAAGCGAACGCCGGGCCTGGCTCGACACCGTCGTCCCTGCCATTCTGGCGCAACGGACACCCCGACAGACCCTGTATCTGCCCCTATTCAATCTCTCCGCCCCCGTCACTCCCACTCTCACCGCGACCCAAACCCTCGTACCTGAGGATTGGGGCGAATTTGTCAGCGCCCTCACCCCCTACACCATCTACAAAGCCGATTTTACCTACGCGCCATCGTTCCTCAGCACCGACATCCGCACTACAGATCGCGAAAGCTATGAAAACCACGCCCTCACCATTTATCGACCCCATGACGGTGACGCCTTTCTCAGTGACCGACCTGTCGTCTTTTTCGTCCATGGTGGGGGCTGGACCAATGGTTATCGTGATCAATACGCCTTTGTCGCCCAGTCATTTACGGGCGTGAAGGGCTGGGTAACCGTCGTCATCGACTACCGCCTCACCTCAGATCAGGTCTTTATTGCCGACCAGTACTGTCCCGATGTGGTTACTTGCAATCAGCCAGACAGCATCGACCACCGTACCAAGGCCGCCTGGTATCCTGACAATATCGAAGACGTTGCGGCAGCTCTGCAATGGACGCTTGATCACATCGCCGACAATGGTGGCGATCCCGGCCAGATTGTTGTTTTTGGCCATTCTGCAGGCGGACATCTGGCTTCGTTGCTGGCAACGCATGATGATTATGCCAGCCTGCGTGCAAAAATACGCGGAGTTGTGAGCATGAGTGGTATTTATGATCTTAATTCGGTAGGTCGTCTTTTTTGGACCTCCATCATCGACCAAACCTTTCCCGGCGGTTTTTCGAATACCGAACTCCTGGACAGTGCCTCTGCCAGCACTTACCTCACCCGTACTCTCGCCCTGCCTCCATTCTATCTCCTTTATTGCCAGTTCGATGCTCCTGCCCTCGCCAGTCAGGCCATTGCCTTCGATAAAAACCTCACCACCCTGGGATTCGAGCATAAACTCAGCTATCTGCCGGGCTATGACCACGTAAGTGAAATGACAGCCATCGTCAATGCCGAGGCTATGCCCACCAGTCTCATCATTGCCTGGATTGAAGAGCTATTGAAGCCACGGCTGTACTTGCCTGTAGTGGTGTTGGGGTAAATGTCTCTTTGAGCTGGAATCGGTAATGTGGGGAAGATACAAGTGCGACGCACCTCGCAGGTGC
>JAADFV010000160.1 GCA_013152695.1 Chloroflexota bacterium
CATTTCCAGGTCGAGCTGGGTGAATTCAGGTTGCCGGTCAGCGCGTAAATCCTCGTCGCGGAAACAGCGCGCAATCTGGAAATAGCGTTCGAAGCCAGCCACCATCAGCAACTGTTTCATCTGCTGCGGAGATTGGGGCAAGGCATAGAATTTGCCCGGGTGTACACGGCTGGGTACGACAAAATCTCGGGCTCCTTCCGGCGTACTTTTCAATAGAATCGGGGTCTCGATATCGATAAACCCTTGCTGATCCAAATAATTGCGAATAAAAGTAATGACGCGGTGGCGTAAGGTGAGATTACGCTGCATGCGCTGGCGCCGTAAATCTAGATAACGATATTTCAAGCGTACGGTGTCACCAACTTCGCTCTCGTCATTGATGGGGAAGGGCGTTGTGAGGGAGGGATTGAGTATTTTCAGGCCTTTTGCTTCTACTTCGATTTCACCGGTATCGAGTTGGGGGTTGACAAGATCTTCAGGACGCGTACGTACTATCCCTTCAATTTGCACAACGAATTCACTGCGTACGGTTGTCGCCAGTTGATGTGCTGATTCCGAAACATCAGCATTGAATACCACCTGCACAATACCAGAACGATCACGTAGGTCGAAGAAAATCAGACCACCATGGTCTCGACGACGATGTACCCAACCAGCCAATGTGACAATGTTTCCACTATGCTGTTTGCGGAGCTCTCCGCAGTTTACTGTTTTCATCATGAGGTATAACTCCGTTGTATAAAGAAAAGACCGTCAGGGGCGCTCCGAATGAAAGGAAAAAATCATAATTATGCGCGCTCCGCTACGGCTATTTGATTATAGCCCCCTTCCCCTCTACATGCAAGCGGTGGACAGTTACTCTATTTCGTGTGTATAATGATACACCGTGAACGATGGTGATACGCCATGCCCGGGTGCAAGCATCTGGTGATCCCCCTATCATCATCTCCCCTCCAAGGTTCCTACTATGCCCCGCCCCTTGCTCGATTCGCAATACCTATACGGTCTCCACGATCCCGGTGGCGAGCAGATTATGCTTGACATGGGTATCACCGGCTGGGTGTTGGTCACCGAGGCTATTGGCTATCAGGCCACAGATCAGCGAGGCGGCGATTATCGCTATCTTTCCGATCGGGGGTTGGGGGTACTCGTGCGTTTGAACGCGGGCTATGGTGGCGTGGGGACGATTCCTTATGAACGCTATTACGGGGCTTTTGCGCAACGCTGCGCCAATTATGTGCGCAATTCCCAGGGTGCGCATATTTGGATCATCGGCAATGAGATGAATCATCCCATTGAATGGCCCGGTGCCGACTGGGACTGGAACGCGGTAAGACCGAAAAGCCCCGATAAAAAAGGGGAAATGATCACACCGCAGCGCTATGTCGCCTGCTATAGCCAGGTGCGCGCGGCCATTCACGCCATCTCCGGTCATGAGAACGATCAGGTGCTTGTGGGCGCCGTTGCTCCCTGGAATCCTCTGACCCAGTATCCGGGCAACGAAAACGGTGATTGGATAAAGTATTTTGTGGATATACTGACGATGTTAGGGCGCGATGGCTGTGATGGCATTGCCATCCATACCTACACCCATGGTACAGATCCCGATCTCATTGATTCTGAAGCCCGCATGGAGTCCTTCCCCAACCGGCGTTACCACTTTCGTGCCTATCAAGATTTCATGCAGGCCATTCCCTGGAATATGCGGGATTTGCCCGTCTACATCACGGAAACCGATCAAGATGAGCCGTGGCGCAATGAGAATACAGGTTGGGTGCGGAGGGCGTATGGGGAGATCGATTATTGGAACAAGATTCATCCCGACCAGCCCATCCGTGCCCTTATCCTCTACCGCTGGCCCAAGCATGATAAGTGGTTTATCGATGGCAAACAGGGTGTGATCGAAGATTTCAAGCAGGCGATGCGCTATCGCTACCAGTGGAAACCGGCAGTCAGCGTGATCGACTGGCAACACGCTTACCGTGCTCGTATCGTTCTTTTGGATACATTCCCTCAGCTCAGCCCCGGTAGTACCTTCCAGCTAGCAGTCTCCTGCCGCAATGTGGGTAACGATACCTGGCCCAGCGGTGGAAGTAACCCCGTGCGTCTGGGTTATCATTGGTATAATGCCCAGGGGCAGCGGGTCACGACCCCCGATCACCGTACCTCACTCCCAAACGATGTTTCTCCCGGAAACGAAGCGCGCGTCCGGGCGACTATCGCCGCGCCAGCCCAAGCTGGCGAATACACATTGGTGTTAGACATGGTTCACGAAGGCATCACCTGGTTTGCCGACCGCGGCAGCCAACTCACAAAAACCACAGTTTCCATTGCCGGAACCACTACCCCCAGCGAAAAGTACTTTTCCGAGACCAAGGTGTGGGTGCGTGGTCCCTTCCTGGCCTTTTACCAGCAATATGGCCTCGATATCTGCGGTTATCCCATTACCGAAGCCTTTTATGAAGATGGGGTTCTGGTGCAGTACTTCCAGCGAGTCGCCCTCGAAGAATATCAGCCGGGGAAGGTACGGTTACGGCTTACGGCGCAACAGGCATACGAGGCCAAAGAGCGGATCAAGGCCTTGGAACGCCGGATTGCTCTTTTACAACGACGCCTCGAAGGCGGTGTCGGTGCCGCACCCCAACCCGATATCACCGATATCACCGACCAATTACCTCGCGATCCCAGCCGGATGGTTACCCGCGCCGAAAGCGAGATCGAGTACATCGTTATCAATCACACGGCAGTGCGACCTGAGGTCTCGGTAGAACGTATTGCCCAGGCGCATCGCCAGCGTTGGCCCGCCATTGTCTGCCAGTTTTACATCCAGGGCGACGGCTCGATTCTGCAAACCAACCCCCTCACCGAGGTCGTTGACGGCCAGCAGGATTGGATACGAAAGGGGGTTAATATCCATGTTGCCGGTAACTTTACCGACGCCGTCCCCACCCAGGCACAAATCGACTCCCTCGCCGCCCTCTGCGCCTGGCTGTTAGATCGCTACAGCCTCGATACCGAGGCGGTGAAAGGCGCCAAAGAGTTCATCGTCACGCAATCGCCGGGCAAGCAGTGGCTCGAAGGCCAGCGCTGGAAAGACATGCTTGTCTCGGCGATCGAGCCTTTGCGGGGTACGGGTAGTCCGGGAGAGACCCCGAGTGTGGGGGATAGTGATCTGGCGCAGGAGGTAGCAGAGCTCAAGAAAGAGCGGGATGATCTAACCCTGGCCCTCAATGCTGCCAACACCGAGATCGCCAGCCTGCAGAGCCGCATACGCCAGCTGGAGACACAATTGCGCGAGGGCGGGGGGCCTGTACAGCCGGTTGTAACCGATATTATCGATAAATTGCCGCGTGATGCCGATAAGATGATCAAGCGGCAAAACAAGGATATCAAATACATTGTCATCAATCATACGGCGGTTCCCGCCAATGTCAGTGTGGAGCGAGTTGCCAAGGCACATCATGCCCGCTGGCCTGCCATTGTCTGCCAGTTTTATGTGGAAGGAGATGGCTCCATTCTCCAAACCAATCCCATCAACGAAGTTGTCGATGACAAATATAAATGGTTCCTCAATGGCATCAATATTCATGTTGCCGGCAACTTCAACGAGGAAATTCCTAACGAGGCCCAACTGAGCAGTCTTGCGAATCTTGTGGCCTGGCTGCTTGAAACATATAAGCTCAAGGTTTCGGCCATCAAAGGCATGCAGGAGTTTATTATCACGCAGTCGCCCGGGCGGCAGTGGTTGACGGGGAAGAAGTGGAAAAATACGCTCATCGACCGCGTCGAGAAGATTCAGAAAAGCGCGCCCAGCAGACCTGGAACCGGATCGAGTGCCGACGCTGCCCTCACTGCCCGCATCAAGGCCCTTGAAAAACAGGTATCAGATTTACAGGCGGAAAACGATAGTAACCTGGCGCAGTTGCAACAAGCCAGTGCCCAGATTGAGCAATTACAGGCAGATATCGACGCCCGCGATAAACAGATTGGGCAGCTCAACCAGACAAATCGTGCCCTTAACGCCGAGAAACAACGTCTTAACCGCACCATTTCCACTTTGCAGCAGCAGATCGAGCAGCTCAAAAAGGAAAAACCCTCCACAGAATCACCCAGTTCTGGTGAGGTTGTGGTCGGTGTGAGTAAACCTCCCATGGTCGAGTTGGTCGATGTCTTGCCCAAACATCCGACCAAACGCTACGAATCCCGCACCCTCGACCAGATTACGCATCTTGCCATCCATCACAGCGCCGCACCCGCCAATGTCACGCCGGAACGCATCGCCAAGTACCATGTCGAAAGTGAATCTCATCAGTGGCCCGGCATCGGCTATCATTTCTACATCCAGCCTGACGGCACCATCAACCACACCCAAGATATGAAATTGATTTCGTACCATGTGTACAGCAATAATGAGTACACTGTGGGCATTTGCGTGGCTGGTAATTTTACCGACGTCATTCCCACACCGGCCCAGATCGATGCCACTGCCCATCTTGCTGCCTGGCTGATGCAGGAATTGAACATCTCCTTAAGCAATGTCATGGGGCATAAGGAGTATCCTAAAAATGTAACAGCCTGTCCCGGCCGCCAATGGTTGGAAGATCAAAATTGGAAGGATTTGCTTGTTGGCCGGATTCAGGCCTTGCAACAGGGCGCGACCCCGATTACTGACAAGCCTATTGATCACTACGTGTTGTTCTGGCAACATCCCAACGACTGGGCGAAACAAGACTGGTTGGGTGCGATCAATTACATTGCCCGCTTCCGCCCCACCACCGGTTTTTCTGTGGATGATGCCAAAAACGCACGACGTGTGACGATCATCGGCGGGATTGCTGGCGTCAGCCAACAGGCTGAAGATAGCTTGCGTCAGGCCGGATGTTTGGTCGAGCGCATTGCCGGTCGGGATTATGAAGAAACCAAGACTATCCTCGATCAACTGGCCGAATCTGGCCGGCGTTTTATCAATCTCTGATTTGAGAATTTTTCTAGCTTATGAGCGATCCCCTGCGCATCCGCCCCGCTGACGATTACGTCTTTCAACTCGAAGTCGAGAATGGAGAACGCTTCGAAGGGCCGATGGACCTCTTGCTCCATCTCATCGAAAAGGAAGAGTTGCCGATCACGGCCATTAGTCTTTCTCAAGTTACCGCCCAATATCTCGAGCATCTGACAGAACTCGAGCATTCTCAACCCGACAGCATCGCCGAATTTTTGGTGATGGCGGCGCGCTTGCTGTACATCAAATCGCGAGCATTATTGCCGGTTGAAGCCGAAGAAGAGGACGCTGACGAGGAAGAAGACCCGGCCGAGGCTCTCGCCCGGCAACTACGCGAGTACAAGCTCTTCAAAGAGCGGGCAGAGCTGCTACGTTCTTTGGAAGAAGCGGGTCAGCGCGGTTATGTGCGTCTGGCTCCTCCTGCTACGCCCCTTCTTCGTTTTGAGCCGGGCAGTGCCGATGTGCAAGCGCTCCTGGACGCGGTCATGGAGGTGCTGATTGATATCGAGGCGCCGCCACATCCCATCCACACGATGGCTCAACTCAAAGTCACCGTGGATGATCGCATGGCCGACTTGCAGGCCCAGCTCGAGCAATCTCCCACCCTCCACTTTCGACAATTTATCAGCCAGGCCCAGACCCGTTTGGAAGTGATTGTCAGTCTTATGGCGGTGCTGGAAATGATTAAGCTCAACATGGTTCAGGTACAACAGGAAGGGCTCTTCGGCGATATTGTCATCGAACGCCTGGAGGAAGGGGCGGAAGAGCAGGTCGGATAGGAGACTACGGGGTTGGGGTATGATGTACCTTTGATATGGAATGCCCCCATTTTTGACAGCCGACTTCATAAAATGGTATGATCTTACCATCAGCGCCCAAGAGGCCATCCACGGAGGGTTGGCCGAGTGGACGAAGGCGGCTGTCTTGAAAACAGCTATACCGGCAACGGTATCGGGGGTTCGAATCCCTCACCCTCCGCCTCTCCCACCCCCAAATACCGCCTCAGCGCTGCTCAAGACCCTGATATGGGGAGGTCGCATAGTCCGGCCGAGTGCGCCCGCCTGCTAAGTGGGTAGGGGCTTAACACGTCCCTCGAGGGTTCAAATCCCTCCCTCCCCGCCTTTTTAGAACCGCCCATAGCCCCATGGGCGGTTTTTGTTTGCATGGCGACAGATTTCCCGCTTACCCTTGTTTTGGTTTACAATAGGCTTTCATTTTGACCCAATTTTGCCCTGAATTGAACTCTTGAGGATTTCTCCATGAAGATGAGCCATCTTTTCGGCCAGACGCTCCGTGAGGCGCCGGCCGATGCTGAATTCGTCAGTCATCAGCTTTTGGTACGTGCAGGCTATGTGCGGCAGTTAGGCGCGGGGATTTTCAGTGCTCTTCCCCTGGCCCGGCGTGTGCTTACCAGGTTGGAAAATATCATGCGTGAGGAGATCAACGCTATTGGTGGGCAAGAGATGACCATGCCGGTGGTGCATCCTGCCGATATCTGGAAAGAAACCGGTCGTTGGTACGAAATCGGTTCGGAAATGGGCCGTTTCAAAGATGCCAGTGGCCGCGATATGGTGCTAGCCATGACCCACGAAGAGGTCGTCACTGATCTCGTACGCAATATCATTCATTCCTACCGCCAGCTCCCTGCCCTTGTTTACCACATTCAAACCAAGTGGCGTGACGAAGTGCGTTCGCGTGGTGGTCTAATCCGCGTACGTGAGTTCACCATGAAAGACAGTTACAGCCTCGACGCCGATTGGGAAGGGCTCGATAAACAATATCGGGCACATTACCAGGCCTATTTCAATATTTTTCACCGTTGTGGCCTTGATGTCATCGCTGTAGAGTCGGATGTGGGCATGATGGGGGGCAAGAAGGCGCACGAGTTTATGTATCTGGCGCCGATTGGCGAAGACACCCTGGTGCTGTGCGACGCCTGTGGTTACACTGCCAACCGCCAGGTGGCCACCTTCCAAAAGCCTTCCCCACCCGCAGAAGAACCCCAACCTCTGCAAAAAGTGGCCACACCCGGCACCAAGACTATCGCCGATCTTGCTGCCTTTTTGGGTATTCCCGAGTCCAAGACCGCTAAGGCCGTTTTTCTTGTTGCTACAGTGAGCGAAGACCAGACCGATGTGGAGAAATTTGTCTTCGCCGTTGTGCGTGGCGACATGGAATTGAACGAAACCAAGCTCACCAATGCTGTCAAGGCCAAGGCTCTGCGTCCGGCTCATGAGGAAGAAATACGCGCTATCGGCGCTTCGCCGGGGTATGGTTCGCCTGTGGGGATCAGTGCCGATGTTCTGATTGTGGTCGATGATCTCGTGGCACAATCACCCAACCTGGTGGCGGGCGCCAATGAAGATGGCTATCACTATCTCAATGTCAACTATGGCCGTGATTTCAACGCCAGCATCGTAACTGACATCGTCGCTGCCGAAGATGGCTACGCCTGCCCCGAGTGTGGTGCGGCCCTGCGTACTTCTCGCGGAGTCGAAGTCGGCAATATTTTCAAGCTCGGCACACGCTATAGCGCTGCTATGGGCGCCACCTTCCTCGACAAGGAGGGCAAAGCCCAGCCAGTGATCATGGGATCCTATGGCATCGGCAGCGGTCGTCTAATGGCCTGTATCGCCGAAGAATACAACGATGAATACGGTCTTTGCTGGCCGATTACCGTGGCCCCTTTCCAGGTGCATTTGGTGGCCTTGCGTGGCGGTTTCGAAGTGGCAGAAGCGCTTTACGGCGATTTAGAGGCCGCTGGCATCGAGGTTTTGTACGATGATCGAGACGAAAGCCCGGGCGTAAAATTCAACGACGCCGACCTCATCGGCGTTCCCATCCGCCTCACTGTCGGCGGTCGTTCCCTCAAAAAGGGTGGTGTCGAGATGAAGGCCCGCACCGCCAAAGAGGTGACACTGGTGCCCTTGAGCGAAGTCGTCTCTCAAGTACAAAATGAAATTGCCAGCCAGGAAGCGGCGATCATGGCCAAGGTGATCCCCGTTCCCTACCCAGACTAACCCCTACTTTTGATATGAATCCTGACATCAACACTCTCCCTCCCCGTTTACGTCGCGAATACAAGACCATTGTGGCCATGATGAAGATTTATTGTCACGATCATCACGGCGCCAGCAATGCCTTGTGTTCTGAGTGCCAGGAATTGCAGGACTACGCCTTTCTTCGCCTGGAGAGGTGCCCCTTCCAGGAAGACAAGACAACGTGTGCCAACTGTCCCATCCATTGTTATCGACGGGATATGAAAGAGCGTATCCGTGAGGTGATGCGCTATGCCGGACCGCGTATGATGTACCGTCATCCTATCCTTGCCATCAGGCATTTACTGGACGGGCGCAAAAAGGCAGTAGAGCCAGTAGGCAAAAAACGTAAGCGTGCTGCTTCTGAAAGTTAGTCGTAAGTTGCTGGTCGCTGTTTGAGAGTCAGCGACCAGCGCAGGTCTGTGCCTTGTGGCTGACGTGTGAGAGCGTTGCGGAAGGATTGGGATAAGCTATAAGAGGGGTACCACTGCCTTGTGTCATTGTCCCCGCGCGGGCACAAATTCGCACTTTTGCCACCTTCTCTTTTGCAAATGTTGCTCTCTTGGCCGAAGGTGCATAAAATAACATGTCTGTGCCCGTGTTCTGTCAACGACATCGCTGACTGCCTCCCCGACGAGCCCAAATCATGCGGAGACAGGTCGTTGCCATTGATAGGCGGACAACATCTATCAACAGGAGTAAGAGCTTATGATCGAAGTATCAAAGTTGTCCAAGTCGTACGGCGCAATTCGGGCGTTACACGAGGTCTCGTTCAAGATTGCTTCGGGCGAGATCGTAGGTTTGTTGGGGCCCAATGGCGCCGGGAAAACAACGCTCATGAAGATCTTGACCGGGCGCTTGCAGCCAGATGGTGGTGAAGCCCGCATACAAGATATGGACGTGTTAACACAGCGGCAGGAGGTGCAGGCCTTGATCGGGTACCTGCCCGAAAATGCACCTGTGTACAACGATCTGTCGGTACAAGGCTACCTGAAAATGATGGCCGAGCTCCGCCAGATTCCTGCAGAAAAGCAGCTCGAGCGTATTGGCGAGGCTGTGTACGCCACCGGTCTCGAAGATATGCTCACGCGTCCTATCTCCCAGCTCAGTAAGGGCTACCGCCAGCGCGTGGGTATCGCCCAGGCCATTCTCCACCAGCCGCAATTGCTGATTCTGGATGAGCCCACCGTGGGCCTGGACCCGACCCAGATCATCGAAATCCGTAATTTGATCCGGCGCCTGGCCCAGCACAGCACCATCCTTCTTTCCACCCACATTCTTCCTGAAGTGGAGCAGGTGTGTGACCGCGTGATCATCCTCATGCATGGCGAAGTGCGCGCCGATGCACGCCTGGCTGAGCTAGCGACCACCGCCAACGTCGTTCTCGTCCTGCAGCAAGCCATGCCAACCGTCAAAGCAGCGCTCGAGGCGATGGATGATGTCGGCACTGTGCAAGAAGAACGCTCGGTCGATGGCTATCCCGCCTATCGCGTGGCAGCCAAGAACGGCGCCGAGGAATTGCCGTCAGCCGTCTTTGCTCTGGCTCGTCAGCAAGATTGGCCTGTGCGCGAATTACGCCGTGATGTGCGTACCCTCGAAACCGTCTTCAATGAACTGGCGACAACGGCGTAATGGGAGGAAAACAATCATGAAGCAAACATTGACAATCACACGTAAAGAGGTGGCATCGTACTTTAGCTCGCCAATGGCCCTGATCTTTGTGGGTACATTTCTGGCTGCCACCTTGTTTTCGTTCTTCTGGGTTGATACTTTCTTTGCCCGCGGCATCGCCGATGTGCGACCTTTGTTCCGCAGCATGCCGCTGCTACTCATCTTTCTCGTAGCCGCTCTTACCATGCGCCAGTGGAGCGAAGAGGAACAGAGCGGCGCCCTGGAAATTCTGCTTACCTTACCGGTGAGCGGCTGGCAGCTCGTCCTGGGCAAATTCCTGGCCGTTATGATCCTGGTTGCGGTGTCCTTAGCCCTGACCCTGTTCTTACCTATCACTGTAGCCATTCTTGGCAATCTGGACTGGGGGCCTGTTTTTGGCGGCTACCTTGCTGCCTTACTCCTGGCCGCGGCCTACACCGCCATGGGTTTGTTCATGAGCTCGCGTACCGACAATCCCCTGGTGGCGTTGATTCTCACAGCTTTGGTGGGGGCAGCCTTTTATGTGGTGGGGTCCAGTACCCTGGTCGATTTCTTTGGCAGCCATGTGGCGAATGTGTTGCGGGCTCTGGGTGCTGGCAGTCGTTTCGAGAGCATTGAGCGGGGCGTGATCGATATTCGAGATTTGGTCTATTACCTTTCCCTCACAGCCTTCTTCCTGCTCTTAAACGTCGTTTCGCTCGACAGTAAACGCTGGAGCGTGGGTGATAACACCCGCCGTTACCGCGGTGCCCTCTTGCTCACGGTGGCTCTGGTGGGTGTCAATCTCATTTTGCTCAATGTGTGGCTATATCCTCTCAATGGTTTGCGTGTAGACGTGACCCAGGACCGCGAATACAGCCTCTCGCAACCCACCAAAGATATCCTCAGCAACCTTAGCGAGCCTTTATTGATTCGCGCCTACATCAGCGAGAAAACTCATCCTCTCCTCGCACCCTTGGCCCCCACTGTGGCCGACATGCTGCGTGAGTATGAGATTGCCTCCCATGGGAAAGTCAAGGCCGAAGTGGTGGATCCCGCTAAAAATCCCGAGCTCGA
>JAADFV010000161.1:0-5967 GCA_013152695.1 Chloroflexota bacterium
TGGCCAAAATTGGCGGCCAGTACGTCAACAGCCAACATGTCGCCATGGAAGCCCACGATCTGGGCTACACCGAAGGCATCAGTCTCGACATTCATGGCTATGTTTCCGAAGGCTCAGGCGAAAATCTTTTCCTTATTCGCGACAACGTGATCTACACCCCGCCACTTTCTGCTTCCATCCTGGGCGGTATCACTCGCGATTGCGCCATCACTCTGGCCGATGAACTTGGCTACGTCGTGCAATTTGCCAACCTTACCCGTGAGATGCTCTACATCGCGGATGAGCTCTTCTTCACCGGCACGGCTGCAGAAATTACCCCCATTCGTTCTGTAGATAGAATTCCCGTGGGTTCAGGTAGTCGTGGTCCGGTCACCAAAGCCATTCAGGAACGCTTCTTCGCTATCACCTCCGGTAAGGTTGCCGACCCTTATGGTTGGCTTGATCCCGTCTACGATGAAGGTGAGTGGCCGTTGGCCTAAGCACATGCGAACTCGAATCTCTCACGCTGACGCCACGCCGGTGGAAATGCTCCCCGGTTTGATTCGCCGCACCCTTGCCTGGGGTGAAAAAGCGATGATCTGTGAGATCACGGCCGAGGAGGGCGTCGTCATTCCGCTGCATAGCCATCCTCACGAGCAGGTCGGCTATGTGATTTCAGGTCAGGTAGAGTTAGTCTCTGCGGGTGAGACCTTTATCGCCCATGCCGGCGATTCTTATGCCATCCCCGGCCACGTCGAACACTCCGCCCGTTTTCTGGCGCCCAGCCAACTCATTGAAGTTTTCAGTCCTGTACGCGAAGAATATCAATCATAATCTTCCATTCCCCGAGAAAAATCATGAACGAACGTTACGATCCCAGCATTATCGAGCCGAAATGGCAGAAAAAATGGGAAGAAACCCGTCTTTATCACCGCGACGACGAAAGTGACAAAGAAAAATGGTACTTCCTTACGATGCTGCCCTATCCTAGCGGCGATCTTCATACCGGCCATTGGTACGCGATGTCGCCTTCCGATGCTGGGGCGCGCTTCAAACGCATGCGCGGCTACAACGTTTGGTTTCCCATCGGCTTCGATGCCTTTGGTCTACCCGCAGAAAACGCTGCTATCAAGCATGGTGTGCATCCACAAACCTGGACCATGGCCAATATCGAGAGGATGCGAGGGCAACTGAAGCAGATGGGGGCAATGTTCGATTGGGAGCATGAAGCCATCTCCTGCTTGCCCGGCTACTACCAATGGACTGAATGGTTCTTCCGCAAGTTTTACGATATGGGCCTGGCCTATCGCGAGGAAGCGCCAGTTGATTTCTGCCCAACTTGCAACACGACCCTTGCCCGCGAACAGGTCTGGGGTGAAGATCGACACTGCGAACGCTGCGGAACACCGGTCATCATCAAGAATTTGGCCCAGTGGAAATTCCGTATCACTGCCTATGCCGAGGAACTGCTGGAAGGACTGGAGAAAATCGAGTGGCCTGAACGCGTCAAAGCCATGCAGCGACATTGGATTGGTCGCAGTGAGGGCGTCGAGTTTTCCATGAAAATTCAGGGCCGCGAAGATTTGAGTTTTCGTGTGTTTACCACCCGTCCTGACACCACTTTCGGCATGACCTTTGCCGTCCTCGCCCCCGAGCATCCTCTGGTCGAGGAAATCACCACAGATGAACAAGCCCCTGTAGTGCAGGAGTATGTGGCGGCGGCCAAACGCAAGAGCGATCTGGCACGCCAGGCCGAGGCTGGCGAGAAAACCGGCGTTTTTACCGGCGCCTATGCCATCAATCCCGTCAATAATCAGCCTGTACCCATCTGGATTGCGGACTACGTGCTCATGAGCTATGGCACCGGCGCCATCATGGCTGTTCCCGCGCACGACGAGCGTGACTTTGCTTTTGCACGCAAATATGGCATTCCCACCCCCATCGTCATCGTCTCCGAAGAGACTTACAAGGCAGGGGATGCCAGTGCCTGGAGTGAGCAAGCGGCGCGGGAGTTGGAAGCTGCCTTTACGCCCAAAGAAGGCGGGGTCATGGTCAATAGCGGCCCCTTCGATGGCACACCCTGGCCTGAAAGTTTCGACTCTACGGCCAGCTGGTTGGCCGAACACGCCGAAGGCGAACGTAAAGTCAACTACCGCCTGCATGACTGGCTGATCAGTCGTCAGCGGATGTGGGGTGCTCCCATCCCCATCATTTACTGTCCCAACTGTGGCACCGTTCCCGTCCCTTACCAGGATCTGCCCGTCCTGCTGCCCGAAGACGCCGAATTCAGACCCACCGGCGAAAGTCCCCTCAAATACCATGAAGGATTTCGCTATGTCAAATGCCCGCAATGCGGTGCTGATGCCGAACGCGAAACCGATACCATGGATACCTTCCTCTGCTCCTCCTGGTACCAATATGCCTACCTTTCTCCTTACTGGAAAGAAGGCGAAACGCTGAGTCCAGACGACACGCCCTGGGACAGGCGAGTCGCCGAGATTTGGTTGCCGGTAGATCAGTATACCGGTGGTATCGAGCACGCCACCATGCACCTGCTCTACACCCGTTTCTTTACGAAAGCAATGCGCGATGCAGGCCTGGTCGATTTTGACGAACCGATGCTGCGTCTCTTCAATCAGGGCATGATCCTGGGTGAAGATGGCGAAAAAATGTCGAAATCACGCGGCAACGTGGTCAATCCCGATGAGTACGTCAGCAAATATGGCGCCGACGCTGTGCGTGCATTCTTGATGTTCATTGGTCCCTGGGATCAAGGCGGCCCCTGGAATCCACGCGCTATCGAAGGTGTGC
Source organism: Chloroflexota bacterium (assembly GCA_013152695.1). The sequence continues at coordinate 2,791 of JAADFV010000161.1, forward strand.
AACGCTTCTTGCAGCGGGTGTGGTCGTTGGTCGTCGATGCTCCCAGCAACACCAGCACAACGCCAGCAACAGATCGCCAACTGGCCGACTTGCGCCGCGCCACCCATCAGACCCTCCTCAAAGTCACCAGCGACTACGAGGAATTCAAGTACAACACGATGATCGCGGCCCTCATGGCCTTTAGCAACACCCTCACGGCAGCCAAAGAAACGGCTGTTTACGGTACCGAGGCCTGGGATGAGGCTGTCACCAGCTTGCTGCTCATGATGGCGCCCGCCATGCCCCACATCAGTGAGGAGCTTTGGGCTCGTCTGGGTAAGCCCTTCAGTATTCACACCCAGCCCTGGCCCGAAGGCGATCCGGAACTGGCCAAAGAAGAAGTGATCGAAATTCCGATCCAGATCAATGGCAAGGTACGTGACCGTATCGAAGTAGCAGCGGATGCCGATCGCGCCACCATCGAAGCGGCGGCCCTGGCCAGTGCCAAAGTCCAGAAATGGATCGGCGGTAAAAATGTGCGCAAGGTCATCGTCGTGCCAGGTCGCATGGTGAATATCGTTTGTTAAATGTCACTGGCTAATGGTCACTGACCAATAGTCGATGGCCATTAGCCCACTGACATCGCCTCACACCACTCCTTGCTTCCTACTTCCTACTCCCTACTTCCTGCTTCTTACTTCTTACTGCCTACTCCTATTCCCAGATCACAAACTCCAGTGGCATTACTTGACTTACACGACTCATGTCTGACATCCTTCATCCTAAAGATGCGGCGGAGTTATTAGTTCAGTTACGCCGCCGACGAGAGTTTAGCCATCAACCTGTGGCCGAAGCGGGATTGAGCCCACAACTGGCGCTGCTGCGCGCCTGGCAATCACAACGTCTTGCCACAACCCACGCCGATCTTCTGGCCAGCCCGCGTTACGGCAAGGCCTGTCGTTTCTTTCTGGACGATGTCTACGCACCCAAGGATTTTAGCCAACGCAACACCGACATCGTGCGCATGCACGATTTCTTGCTGCGTTTTCTCCCTCCCGGCGTTCTTCGTACCCTTACCCAAACCATTGCCCTCAACAACCTCACAGAGACCTTGGACGAATTGTTGCTAGATGCTCTGGTCAATAAGCTGGGGATGACAGACCAAATCACGCCGGCCCTTTATGCTGAGGCCTACCGCCTCTGCGACAATTACGACGATCGAAAATTGCAGATTGATATGATCGTCGAAGTGGGTCATGGCATCGAGCGCTTGGTGCGAATTCCTTTTGTCGGTTGGACCTTACGGATGGCGCGGGGGCCAGCCTTACGCGGGGGCTGGGATGAATTACAGAGCTTTTTGGAGCGCGGTTATGCCGCGTTCAAGCACATGGGCAAAGCTCAACCCTTTCTACAGACGATTCAGCGCCGCGAAATGCAGATTTTAGACCAGATTTATGCCGGTGTAGAGGACCCCTTTCGCATCGAAGAAGGGGATTGAAGTACAGCAATCTTGACAAGGCCGGTGCCTGTGTTATAGTTGCCCTATCCCCCTTCCCTGCAGACCAGGAAGGAGTCGCTATGATCGTTATGCCCAGGGCCTAACGGTATTGACAGCTTGACAAACACTGGTAAATCATGGATTTACCCCGGCGCGTTCGGTAATAAGGTACTGAGCAGCCCCGATGTCAGGGATTTGGGACGAACGATCACAGAATGACCGGCTACGCATAACTCGACTCCCTCATTTGCCTACAGAATAATGTGACTGGTTCCTACCTGCCAATCACTTTCAAATATGAACAAGCGTTATTCCCATCTTGCTGCGCTCATGTTGGCTGCAATGGTGTTATGCTGGCCAGCCTCACTCTGGGCGCAATCCTCCCCCAATGCCTGGCGCACATATAATCGCTTCGATGGTCTGGCCGGAAGCTGGTTTTACGATATTGTTCAAACAAAAGATGCTATTTGGGTAGCTTCTGATGAGGGAATAGCACGTTTCAATGGTGTATGGCAAACATTTACCTCCAATCCTAAGGCGCCACAGGGAGCGGTGCGGGCCCTGGCCGTGGATGCCCAGGGGCAACTATGGGCTGTTGCTGCCACGGGGTTAGCGAGGTATGATGGCCAGTGGCAGACGGCTGCTGCCAGGCGTGGCTTACCCGACACGAACGTTCTTTCTCTGCTGGACGGCCCCAATGGCCAGCTTTGGGCCGGTACTGATGCCGTGGTATTTGTGTTACCGGCAGGACAAAAGCAATGGAAGGCCATGAACGACAGTCCGGTGGGGCTGCGCTTGTTGGTGGGTGAAAAGGATGTTTGGGCCAGTGATGGCTCCCGGCTCTTTTTGTGGCGAGATGCTCACTGGCAACGGCTTCCCCTGCTGTGGGAGGGCAAGGAATTTTCCATCCATATCACCGCTCTGGCCTCTGATGGAGAGCAAGGTGTATGGTTGGGTACAGAACAGACAGGCCTCTTGTATGTGGCGGGGAATGGCGCTTTGCAGGAATGGTACCGAAGTGAAAGCAGTGCCCTTCCCAGTGATTACGTTACCTCTCTCTTTTTGGCTGAGGATGGTGCCCTCTGGGTAGGGTTCAATGGCGGCGGCGTAGGTATTCTGCATGACAAGCAGTGGCAACAGCTTACCAATGTCGACGGCCTTGCCGCAGATTTTGTCACAGCACTGTTTCAGGATGCTGACGGTATTTTCTGGTTTGGCACGGTGGCTGGCATTTCTCGCTACGACCCCCAAAGCTGGCAACGCTGGTCGGGGAAAGATAATGCCCCTGAGGCAATAGTCACCAGCTTCAGCCACGATCCGGCGGGCTATCTTTGGGTAACCACTCATGGTCAGGGTCTATTCCGTTTTGATGGGCATAGCTGGGAGCATTTTAGCGCCAGTACAGAACCTCCCGACCAGGCGTTGAGTCAATTCTTACCCACTGATTATTTCGATCTGGTGGCCAGCGATGCCAATCAGTTTTTACCGACCAACTTTTTAGAAGCAAGCTATATCGATCAACAAGGTGCCTTATGGCTGGGCACGTCTGAGGCGGGGGTTTTGCGTTATGCCGGGGGTGAGCTCAGTCAATGGACCATGGAGGATGGCTTGGCGAGTGATACTGTCGTCGCCATCGCCCAAACTCCGGATGGAGTGATGTGGTTTGCCACCTATCGTCAGGGACTCAGCCGCTGGGACGG
>JAADFV010000161.1:5995-7056 GCA_013152695.1 Chloroflexota bacterium
GATCTCTTGCTTGATTCGGTGCAGGCGCTACTAGTCGATAGCCAGGGGCGTTTGTGGTTGGGCAGTGAGGCAGGCGTAGCCATGTTCGACGGACAGCGTTGGCAGAGCTACATGGCAGGTCCTGGCGGACCGGCCGCAGCAGAAGTGATGGACATTGCCGAAGCGCCGGATGGGAGCCTGTGGTTTGCTACCTGGGGTGGTGGTGTCAGTCGTTTTTACAAGGGAGAATGGACGACTTATACGCCTCAAGATGGTCTCCTGGCGCCGGGAGTCGAAGCGGTGTGGACGACCGGAAATCTCGTATGGTTTGGTACTGTAAGCGGTCTCAGCCTGTATGATGGTATGAGCTGGCAGGCATTTGGTAGGGCCAATGGTTACGAAGTTGGGCGAATCTATGCCCTGGCTGATGACCGGGAAGGTGTTTATTTGGGTACGGCTCACGGCGTATTTCGTTTTCGGCCAGATCATACCCCTCCTCAAGTCCTGATCCAGGCAGTGAATGGCCATGCCCCCGACCGTGGCACTGTCGAAATCACCCCCACTGAGTCCGTGCGTATCACCGTGTTGGGTACAGACATGTTGACGGATAGCGATCAGTTGGCCTATCTTTACAAATTGGAGGGTGAGGATACAGACTGGCGTTTTGGTCGCACCCCTTTTATCACTTACCCTCCTTTGGCAGAAGGCCGCTATCATTTCAGTGTTCAGGCGCGCGATGCCAGCATGAACTATTCTGAACCGGTCAAGCTTGTGATTTCGGTACGCACGCGGCCGGCAGCTATCCTTTTACCCGGGTTTGGGATGGTGCAAAGCGAGTATGCTCTGGCAGGTGTCGCTCTTTTGACTTTGGTGCTGATGTTATTGAGCGTCTCTGTGTGGAATATCCTGGCACGGTTGGCCATGCGCCGCAAGGTAATGGAACGACGTTTCAATCCCTATGTGGCAGGAAGTCCTATCCGTGATGAGAAAATGTTTTTTGGCCGCCAGGCGTTACTCAACGACATCGAGGCTACCCTTTATCATAACAATCTCATCATCCATGGTGAACGCCGTATTGGCAA
>JAADFV010000162.1 GCA_013152695.1 Chloroflexota bacterium
CCTTGTCATTACATCTCCCTCCTGATGCCACGCCTCCCACGCTAACGATCTCCCTACGGAATTCCTCGTCCCCTCCCCCCACTTTTCCGTCTCCCGTCTCCCTACTTCCTGCTTCTTGCTTCCTGCTCCCTGCTCCTTACTCCCAACTCCCAACCACCATGTCCTTCAAAATTGCAATTCTCACCGCCAGTGACAGTGCTTCTGCCGGTACGGCTGATGACCGCAGCGGCCCTGTCTTAGTCGAACTCGTTCAGGCATTATGGCCTGACGCCCAAATCCAACGCGCCTTGGTACCCGATGATGTCGACATCATTGCAGCTACCCTGAAACGTTGGGCCGATGAACAAGACGTCGCCTTGGTGCTGACCACGGGCGGCACCGGCTTTGCCCCCCGTGATGTGACACCTGAAGCCACACAACAGATCATCCAGCGTCCTGCTCCCGGCCTGGCCGAGGCGATTCGTGCTGCCGGTATGGCCATCACACCTCATGCGATGCTTTCGCGAGGCATGGCGGGGATGCGCGGAAGCACCCTCATTATCAATCTGTCTGGAAGTCCGAAAGCTGTGCGGGAACAGTTTGCTGTTATTCGTCCGGTTCTGCCCCACGCTCTCGAGCTTTTACGTCCCACAGACGATACCATTCGTCATGCCCGCCGGGGTGAGCATTTACGCCACGCCTGAGGGGGCGGACAGGTGGCGAGCGTCCTGTTCGAGACCTGCCGGGTCTATTAAGGCAGGTTTGGTCGGAGGAGGCGAGCAACTCCCTCTGATCACGTTACCGATAGGGCTCTTGGGCGCAGGCACAGGCCTGGGAAGCAGATGAACCGTGCTCAAAGCGCACGCCAAAATCGATGACAATGGGCGGCGGCAGAAAAGAGATGAGCAGGGACTGTGTGGTTTTAGCCGACTGGAAGTCGAGCTCTTTAGGCCTGCGGCCAGAGGACGGCCTCCGCCGTCCTACCCTTGTCAAGACGGCCGTTTGCTATTGTGAGAAGGCCGTTGTGCAATGGCCGCCGCAGGTCGGCCTTCAAGCCCGCAGGGCTCTATAGCTCGCTTTCAATCAGCGATTTTGGGGCGCACTGGCCTACTGAAGTCATACTATGGGGCGCTTTGCGCCGAAGCCAGGCCTACGCCAGCCAGGACAAAGTGCGCTTTAGCGCAGCTTTTTATTGTAGACAATGAATTCATTCATTGGCCCGCTTTACCGAATTCTACCGAATTCGGCACGCAATGCCAGCCGTGGAGCCTGCATCCAAAAGAACCGGATAGACAAACCGCGCCAAAATGTGTATAATGGGAGCGAACTGTTGTTCTAACTTACCTTCTCCTTCTCACACTTATTCCCCCCTCTTTCTCCCCTCCCCTCGCGTTTCATTCCCCCATGCCTTCTTTTCAACTCGTTTCCCCCTTTCAGCCTACTGGCGACCAGCCTACTGCTATTGCCAAGCTTGTCGAGGGCTTACGCCAGGGAATGAAGCACCAGACCTTGCTCGGTGCCACGGGCACGGGCAAGACCTTTGTCATGGGTAAGGTCATCGAAGCGGTGCAAAAGCCTACCCTGGTATTGGCCCATAACAAGACATTGGCTGCCCAGCTCTACGCTGAATTTCGCGATTTCTTCCCTCATAACGCCGTCGAGTATTTTGTCAGTTATTACGACTATTATCAGCCGGAGGCCTATTTACCTCGCACCGACACCTACATCGAAAAAGACGCGCAAATCAATGATGAAATCGACCGTCTACGCTTAGCCGCGACCTCTTCTCTCTTTAGCCGCAACGATGTCATTATTGTTGCTTCTGTATCTGCAATTTACGGCCTCGGCAGTCCCGAAGATTATGGTCGTGTGGTGGTAACGCTCAAGCGCGGGGAATATCGGCGCCGTAATAACTTGCTTCGCCACTTGGTCGATATCCATTACTCCCGTAACGATACTGTTTTGCAGGCAGGCAAATTTCGTGTGCGGGGTGATACCCTCGAGATTATGCCGGCATACGCGACATCTGCCTATCGTATCGAGTTTTGGGGCGACGAAATCGAGCGCATGACCGAGATCGACCCTCTCACTGGGGAAGTAGTAGCTGAACACGAGCAGATCGAAATCTACCCGGCCAAGCACTTTATCACGCCTGAGGGCAAGCTCATGGAGGCCATCGCCGATATCGAAGCGGAGTTGGCCGAGCAAGTCAAACTATTCGAATCACAAGGAAAATTGCTGGAGGCGCAACGTATCCAACAGCGTGTGAACTACGATTTGGAGATGCTGCGTGAGGTAGGATATTGTTCGGGTGTAGAAAATTATTCCCGACCCTTAGCCCGGCGTCCGCCCGGCTCTCGTCCCTGGACTCTTCTCGATTATTTCCCGGACGATTTCCTGGTCTTTATCGACGAATCGCACATGACGATTCCCCAGCTGCGGGGCATGTACCGTGGCGACCTCTCGCGCAAGCAAGTCCTGGTCGATCATGGTTTCCGCCTCCCTTCGGCACTCGATAATCGCCCCCTGCGCTTCGAGGAATTCAGCGAACTTGTTCATCAGGTCGTGTATGTTTCTGCCACTCCGGGACCGTACGAGCGCGAGGTCTCAGAACAGATTGTGGAGCAGATTATCCGCCCTACCGGCCTCCTCGATCCACGTGTCGAGGTGCGTCCTACCGAAGGGCAAGTCGACGATCTGGTCAAGGAACTGAATCAGCTTATTCGCAAAGGCCAGCGCGCCCTCATCACCACCCTCACCAAGCGCATGGCCGAAGACCTGGCCGATTACCTGGCTGAACTTGGCTTTCGCGTTCATTATTTGCACTCGGAGGTGCACACCATCGAGCGTGTCGAGATTCTCCGTGACTTGCGGTTGGGCGTATATGACGTCGTGGTGGGGATCAACCTTCTGCGCGAGGGTTTGGATCTGCCCGAAGTCAGTTTGGTGGCCATCCTGGATGCCGACAAGGAGGGATTCCTGCGCTCCGACACCTCCCTCATCCAAACCACAGGCCGGGCCGCCCGACATGTCGAAGGCAGGGTGATCATGTACGCCGATCGCATCACAAATTCGATGCAGCGGGCGATTTCCGAAACCAACCGACGACGTGAGATACAACAAGCCTACAACGAGGCGCACGGCATCGAGCCCCAATCGATCATTAAGTCGGTACGAGATCTCACCGAGCGGGTGGCTGCTGAAGCCGTCTTGGCCGAAACAGGGCCGGTCTATGAAGCCGAGAGCGGCACTCTCCTGCCCAGGCTTCGAGCATTACCTCGCAGCGAGCGTCTCCATTTGATTGAAGAACTCAAGGCCCAGATGCAAGAGGCAGCCCGGCAATTGCAGTTCGAGCAGGCCGCAGTCTTGCGGGATCAGATTATGGAACTACGTCGTAGCCTCTTCGACGAGGACGATCTGCCGGCCTGGGAACGTGTTAAAATGCTGGAAGAAGTCTAACTCCCCCACTCCCCCACAAAATTATGGCAACGAACGAAATAGGAACGATTCTCAAGGTTGATATCGATCAAGAAATGCGCGGGGCGTATCTCGATTATGCTATGAGTGTGATCGTGGCGCGCGCTTTGCCTGATGTGCGTGATGGCCTTAAACCGGTGCATCGTCGCATCCTCTATGCCATGCACAGCATGGGCCTGCGCTCCGACAAACCCCACCGCAAGAGTGCGCGCATTGTCGGCGAGGTCTTGGGTAAATTCCATCCCCATGGAGATAGCGCCGTCTACGATGCCATGGTACGCATGGCACAGGATTTTTCGATGCGTTATCCCCTGGTCGATGGTCAGGGCAACTTTGGCTCTATCGATGGTGACAGTGCTGCAGCCATGCGTTATACCGAGGCTCGGCTGGCTTCTATTGCCGAAACCATGCTCACTGATATTGCCAAAGATACGGTCGATTGGAGCACCAACTTCGATGATACACTCATGGAGCCGGCCGTTCTCCCTGCCGCCCTTCCCAACCTGTTGTTGAACGGCTCCAGCGGTATTGCTGTAGGCATGGCCACCAATATCCCGCCCCATAATCTGGGAGAAATCGTCGATGCCCTTGCTTTCATTATCGATCATTACCACGCTGTCGAGGACATTACCCTCGAGCATCTCTTGCAATTTGTGAAGGGGCCCGATTTTCCCACCGGCGGTATTGTCTACCGCTATCGAGAAGACAAGAACGGGCATGAGGATATCGTTTCGAAAGCGTATGCGGGGGGGCGAGGTCGCTTGATTGTTCAGGCCAAGGTGCATGTCGAGGCAATGAGCCGCAATCGCAGCCGGCTCGTGATCACTGAATTGCCCTACCAGACCAACAAGACACGTTTAATCGAACGTATTGCCGAATTGGTACGAAACGGGCGAATCGAAGGCATTACGGATCTGCGCGATGAGTCGGACCGACAGGGCATGCGTATTGCCATCGAATTGACTCGCAATGTCGAACCTAAGAGCATCCTAGAGACGCTGTACAAGTACACCCCCATGCAGCAGACCTTTGGTGTGAACATGTTGGCCCTGGTCGAGGGCCAGCCGCGTCTCCTGTCACTCAAGCGCATGCTCCTTCTTTATCTCGACCATCGCCGTGAGATCGTACGTCGTCGCTCGGAATTTGACCTGACCAGAGCGCGCGAGCGTGCCCACATTCTCGAGGGGCTGCTCATCGCCTTGGCTAATTTGGATGAGGTGATCGCCACCATCCGTCGCAGCCCCGACACGGATACAGCGCGTACCCGGTTGATGAAGAAATTCAAATTGTCGCAGCTGCAGGCGCAGGCTATTCTCGATATGCCGCTCAAACGGCTTTCTCGCCTGGAGCGGGACAAGCTCAAAACTGAACATAAGGAACTCCTGGCAGAAATTGCTTATCTCGAAGACCTCTTGGCCTATCCTGCCAAAATGCTGGCGGTAATCAAAGAAGAATTGCTGGCACTCAAGGAAAAATACAACGATCCCCGCCGCACCCAGATTGTGGACATCCACGGTGTCGCTCTGACCACAGGCGAGTTACTGGATGATCAGGATGTCCTGGTTATGCTGACTAAGAAAGGCCTCTTCTTCCAACAAAGTCTGGCGGGACGGCGCCGTGGTTCTTTGCCACGACGTGTGGCCGACGCACCGATCGCCATGGCTGCGGCACCGGCACGCGATTCGGTATTCCTGTTCACGGCAGCGGGTCAGGCCGTGCAACAACGCATTCACCAGATCCCCAGCGAAGAGGGAGTGCATTTCAGCGAGATTACCGATCTCCAGTCAGACGACGAGATCGTCTCCATGCTGGCACTATCGGCGCCGGGCGGGGAAGATCACGGGGATAAGAATATTCTCCTGGTGACGCGTTCCGGTCGTTGTAAACGCATCTCTGCTACCGAACTCTGGTCGGCAGCGCACACTTCACCTATGGTTATGAATGTGGATGAGGGTGATTCTCTGGTGTCGGCCGTCCTGTGTGACACCGACGAGGATGATATCTTGCTGGCCACGCGCTTGGGCCAAAGTATCCGCTTCCCTCAGAAGGAAGTACGGGTGATGGGATTGCCGGCCGGGGGTGTGCTGGGCATGAAACTCAGCCCTGGTGATGAAGTCGTCGGTGCAGCCCTTTGTAAACCTGATCATCAAGTGGTGCTTCTCACGACCTCGGGCTATGGTGTGCGCACACCCGTAAGCAAATATCCCAAACAGAAGCGTCATGGCAGCGGCGTTGTCGCCATGCGTTTGACCAAGAGTCATGGCGCCGTAGAGGCTCTTGCCGTGGTCGATGAAGAATATGAGATGTTCGTTATTGCTCGTACCGGCCCCATGAAAGTGTTGCGCCTGGATGATTTACCGGTTGGGAGCCGTGGCGTTCGGGGGCGGCGAGTTGCCAGCCTGAAGGATATCATTGTGCAGAAGCTCCTGGCTTTGGTGATTCCCAAAGTCAAGGATGGCAATGATTCTGCCTCCACAC
>JAADFV010000163.1 GCA_013152695.1 Chloroflexota bacterium
TTCCTCGCCTCTGCGAATATTCCTTCAATGCTCTCTTCCGTCTCCCGTATTCTGTCTCCCTCCCTTTATGGACGAGCAATCCCTGCAAAAACTTCTAGTTCAGGGCCTAAAACTTAACCGGCAAGGTGCTTACTTGCCCTGCCAGCAAATTCAAATTAGTGGCGGCACGCCTGCTGTGCTTTTGCGGAGGAGCGCTTCCCCTACAGTGACATCATCTGTGATACAATGAGAAAAAAGGGTGCCTGAAGGCGCTGGCATGGTTCGGCGCTTCCCCCTCCCCTCCCTCTTTTGTCTCTTATCCTCCAAATCGTGTCTGATCTTTTCGACGCTCGCCGCCAGGAACTCCTGGAAAAAGAACAGCCGCTCGCGGCACGTATGCGTCCCCGCACTCTCGATGAATTTATTGGGCAGGACCATATCATCGGGCCGGGCCGGCTCTTGCGGCGCGCCATTCAGGCGGATCAGCTTTCCTCCCTTATTTTCTATGGCCCGCCCGGCACGGGCAAGACAACGCTGGCGCGCATTATTGCCAACACCACGCGTGCCCACTTTATCGCCATCAACGCCGTCCTGGCCGGTGTGAAAGATATTCGTGCCGCTATTGCCACTGCCCAGGAGCGCCGCGGCATGTACGGGCAAAAGACCATCCTTTTTGTCGATGAAGTTCATCGCTTCAACAAAGCCCAGCAAGATGCCCTTCTTCCCCATGTCGAAAATGGTACCGTCATTCTCATCGGTGCCACCACCGAAAACCCCTATTTCGAAGTCAATAAAGCCCTGGTTTCGCGCTCCCGTATTTTCCAGCTCAAATCGCTCACTGAAGACGATTTGCGGCAAATCGCGATGGCGGCCCTGCAAGACAGCGAACGGGGCTATGGCCATCTCAACATCCAGCTTGATGAGGACGCCCTTGATCACCTGGTGAATGTGGCCAACGGTGATGCCCGTGCCGTGCTCAATGCCCTGGAACTGGCCGTCGAGACCACGCCACCCGATGAAAATGGCATTATTCATATCGACCTGGCCGTGGCCGAAGAGAGTATCCAACGCCGCGCCGTGCTTTACGACAAAGAAGGCGATGTCCACTTTGATACTATCAGTGCTTTTATCAAATCGCTGCGAGGTTCGGATCCTGATGCCGCCCTCTATTGGCTGGCAAAAATGGTGTATGCTGGTGAAGACCCTCGTTTTATCTTTCGACGTATGCTGATTTTTGCAGGCGAAGATGTGGGTCTGGCCGATCCCCATGCTATCCAGGTCGTCACAGCCTGTGCGCGGGCTTTCGAGTACGTTGGCCTCCCCGAAGGGCGGTTTCATCTTGCCGAAGCCTGTCTTTATCTGGCCACAGCCCCGAAATCCAACTCAACCCTGGCCTTTTTCGATGCCCTGAAGACGGTGGAGCAGGAGCCTGAAGGCGAGGTGCCCACGCATTTACGTGATGCCAGCCGCGATCACGAGGGTTTTGGTCATGGCGAAGGTTATCTCTATCCTCACGCTTATCGTGATCACTGGGTGGCTCAGCAATATCTGCCCGATAGCTTGCAAGGCAAGCTTTTCTATAATCCCTCGGATCAGGGCTTCGAGGCGCACATCGCCGAACAAGTTGCGCGGCGGCGTGAGGCGCAGTTAGCGGCCATGGTAGAAGGAATGGCCCAGGTTACACCCGAAATTCTTACCTTTGCCGGTGATCATGTCGATCGTGACAGCGAACGCTGGTTACAACGCACCATCTCCAATGCAGGCCAGCGCTTGGCTGAGATTAGGGCGCGGGTAATGGAGTTGGCCCGGATTCAGCGCCATCACGTCGTGCTCGACCTGCATACTGGCACCGGCCTTCTTACCTGGGAAGCGCTACGTCGTGCCCCGGAAGGAGGTGTTTTTACCCTGGCGCACACACCGCAAGAAGCAGAGGCTCTGCAGCAAATGGCCGCGGCTTTACCTGACCTGCGCCGACCCCAAATCTTACAGGGCCCGGTAAGCGAAGTCGAGAATGTCGTGCGGCAGGCTGATCCTGCTCTCATCTTCGACATCATTCTTGGCCGCAATGCCCTGGTGCAGGTTCCCGACCATTTTGCTGTAGCCCAGCAGTTAGCCCATCTCCTCGCGCCCGAAGGCCACATTGTGCTTGCTGAGACCGTCCCTCGTTACACCCAGCGTCTTTACGAGCTCGTCGATGCAACCTCATTAGCGGAAGACGTGCGCGAGCGTTGGCGAATTGCAGAGGAAAGCATTTATACTGATGCCAGTGATCCCATGGTGCGCTGGGAGGAACACACCTTGACGGAAGCCTTCATTCGCGCCGGTTTTCAGGTCGTCAGCCAGCGCGAAACGGAGGCGACACCGTTACGTGTCACCCCTGCTTTACTCGACCGTTGGTTCGCAGCGCGGCCAAACGGGCGCCCCAGCTACGCCCAGCGCTTAGCCACCACGCTTAGCCCTGACGAGCTGGCCCAAGTCGAGGCCGTGTTCCGGGGACAACTCAGTTACCGCACCATTACCTGGCAGAGTGTCATTCTCTATGTCCAGGCTACTCTTGAAACGTAAATCGTGAATCATCAACACAACTCCTATCCCAAACTTCGTCCCCTCGATATTCGTGCCATCGAACATCAAGGACGCCCTTCGCTTTTAGTGCGAGACAGGCTCGAGCTGGCCGGTCAATACCTGATTCTTCCCTACGCCTTAGGGCCAGTCCTCTTCCTCTGTGATGGTCATCATGCCATTGGTACGATCCCTGAGCTATGCCTGAGTCAGTTTGGCGTACGGTTGCAGGCGGGTGTGGTCGAGGAACTGGTCACGGCCCTCGATCGAGCCTATTTCTTGGACAATGAGCATTCGGCAGAGGCAATGGCCATTGCCTTGCAACAATACCGCTCTGCTCCTTACCGGCCACCCACTCTTGCGGGCAGTGGCTATCCTGCCGAGGCCGAAGCTCTGGCACAACTGTTTGATGGTTATCTGGCAGAAGTTGGGGATATCACACCCCTGCCGGCGACGGGCCGGGCCTTGTTCAGTCCCCATATCGACTACGCCCGCGGAGGGACGGTGTATGCTCAGGTGTGGAAGCGCGCCGCGGCCATGGCGCAAGCAGCAGATTTGGTTATCGTCCTTGCCACCAACCACTACGGAGGCATGCACGAAATCACACTCACCCGTCAGCACTACGCCACCCCATACGGCGTTCTTCCCACAGCCACCGACATCGTCGATTCCCTGGCACAGAGTTTGGGAACCGAGCGGGTTTTTGCCGGTGAACTTTACCACCGCCCTGAGCACTCGATCGAACTGGTTCTTTCCTGGTTACACCACATGCGGGGAGGTCGTCCCGTCGAAGTCGTTCCCATTCTTACCGGCTCGTTCCAGCCTTGTTTAGAACAGGGCTCTGAACCGATAAGTGAGCCTATTTATCAGCAATTGCTGGGGGAACTGCGGCGCCTTAGCCAGCATCGTCAAGTGTTGGTCGTCGCCTCCGGTGACATGGCCCACATTGGCCCAGCCTTCGATGGTGATCCTGTAGATGAGGCCGGGCGCATGGCACTACAGGCTGCAGATGAAGAGCTGATCAGCCTTCTCGCGGCGGGGGATGCCGATGGATTTTGGCGCAGTATCCAGCGTGTGCAAGATAGGAACAATGTGTGCGGGGTTTCGCCGTTTTATCTAACCTTAAAACTGGTGGGCACCGTGAGTGGGGAGCGCTCTGGCTACGCAATTTGTCCTGCCGATGAAAAGAATACCTCGGTGGTTTCGGTGTGTGGGATCGTATATGGCTAGTACAGCCCGGCGTAAATAGATGTAGAGTTATCAAGCGTTAGCCGCATCCGTGATGCGGCGGTTTTTACCGACTAACCAGGCGCATCACGGATGCGCCTGACGCAAAAGGAATATCCCAACTATATATGAACTTACACCCTCGTGTACTAGGCTGGCATGTGGCTGCTTGGTGTGTCCCAGAAAGAGAGAAATGTCGTATCCCAAGGCAGAAGCAGACAATAGAAAAAGACGGTGGCTGATGCCACCGCCTTTCGATTATTCTTGAATGATACCAAACTAAAGGTGTGAATATCAGGCTGCTATGGTTGTAGCCTCAGCGCTAACGCTTTCTTTTCCCGCTTTTTCTTTTTCGGCAAGTGAATCGAGGTAAGCATCGATAGATTTGGCAGCCCGCTGCGCACCTGCCATGGCTGTCACGACTAAATCTGGGCCGTTGACGGCGTCACCGGCAGCCCAAAGGCCAATGCGTGAGGTCATGCCAGTGTCGGGATCGACCAAAATTTCTCCCCATTTCTTGGTTTTGAGACCCTCGACCTGCTTGGCAAACTGTTCGTCCGGCCAGAAGCCCAAGGCCAACACGACTAAATCCACATCAATCGTAAATTCGGAACCGGGAATAGGAACAGGCCGCCGCCGGCCAGAGGAATCAGGTTCTCCCAGCTTCATACGCCTAATCTCAACCTGGGCGACACTTCCATCTTCTCCAGCAATGAAACGAATCGGCTGGGTCAAGAATTCGTAACGCACACCTTCTTCGCGGGCAAAAGCTCTGTCCTCCGCCCGACCGGGCATCTCTTTTTCGCTACGGCGATAGCTCAGTGTCACTTCTGCTGCTCCTGCCCGGATGGCAGAACGTACGCAGTCACTTCCTGTATCGCCTCCCCCGACAACGAGCACTTTCTTTCCCTTGACGTCTGGAATCTGGGTGCCGGGAGGAAGGTCCTCCGGGGGTAAGTTGGTGGCAATCAGGAATTCCAGCGACTTCCAGACGCCGGGTAAATCCTCGCCCTCGGTACGGATCGAGGAGGGGATTTCCGCGCCAATTGCCAGTAAAACAGCATCGTATTCATGCAGTAAATCTTCGACACTGGGATTACCGGGCGTGTTGATCGGTGTGCTACAAATAAACCGTACTCCAAGTTTTTCGATACGCTCGACAATGGCATCGACTTTGTCTTTTTCCAGCTTGAAGTCAGGAATGCCGTAAAGTAACAATCCGCCCGGTTTGGGCAGAGCTTCGTACACATCGATTTTATGGCCACGCAGGGCCAACCATTCTGCAGCATGGAGGCCGGCCGGGCCTGAACCGACAATCGCAACCCGGTAGTCAGTCTTTCGAACCGGTTTCAAATTGGGACCGCCATGCTCACGTACATAATCGGCAAGGAAAGACTCGATCTTGCCAATGTAGACGGGATCATCAACAGCTCCCACCACACAGGAACCTTGGCACAACTTTTCCTGGGGGCAGACACGTCCACAGACTTCGGAGAGGGTCGTTGTCTGACGGAATACATCATAGGCTTCGAAAAATCTACCTTGTGAGGCATACCAGAGGGCTTCAGGAATATGGTTGTGTACGGGGCAGGCTAGCATACATGCCTGAGGCTCAGGGCATTGCAGGCAACGGGATGCCTCGATGACAACAGTCTCTTCATCATAGCCTTCGTAAACTTCATGAAAATTAAAAACTCGTTCCTCGGGAGGTTGTTTGGGAACGGGTACACGGGGAATCGACAAGCGTGCTTTGCGATCGATAGGACGGCTGCCAGTGATATTTTCCATAAAAAGTCCTCATTATTCGTGTGTGGGATCCTCTTAAGGATAGCAGAAAAGTTCAAAAAAACGCCAATATCAGACATGCCTTGATGAGCTCATTCATGAGCGCTTTGTCTACCTTTTCTACTATGTCAATATAACGTGATAGTTCATAAACGTCTATGACAGGGATCATATCTGGAAGGCAGCCGGAGAGGGCATAGCCGGTAGGGATTTTTATGGTCTCCACCGTGTGGAAGGAAAAGGATGATCCCAGAAGAAGTCGCGAGGTGTTCGGGAACAACGAAGAACGAAGTTATCAGTATGATTTTGGCGCTGGTGCTAAGGTTTATTGGAGGGGAATTTGTGTCCCTTTAGTCGGTAGTGCAGGATAATTTCGCTGAAAAGTGCGTCGCACTTGGTCCGCGCCGACTAAATTGATACAGTGTTTATTGGAGGGAAGTTTTTGCTAGGCGCCAGGCCGCGTGCTATGATCATTTCATGTATCTTTATCAATATCGACAACGTTTCTTTTTCACTAGCACCTTTGCTCTGGCTCTCCTTCTCATCCTGTTCCTACCGTTGGTTGCCCAGGCTTCTCCCTGTGTGTCATTGGCAGGCGTGAGTCTGGATGGCTGTTTTGAGAGCTGGCAAGAAGAGATGTCTTTACGCCGTGGAGTCATCACCTATACGGTAGTTTCGGGAGACACCTTGTGGGGAATCGCGGCGCGTTTTGACCTGGATGTAGACAGTTTGCGTTACAGCAATCCCGACTTGATGCGTAATCCTGACGTGCTCTCCTTGGATACAGTGTTACGTATCCCCCCCACGATTGGCGTGGTCTACACCGTCAAGAAAAAAGACACCTTGGCCAGTATTGCCAAGAAGTGGAATGTGGCGCCGGATGTGTTGTTGGGCTATGGCCCCAACTTCATCCGTAACGGCAAAGTGGTTCCTGGGCAAGAGTTGTTTATTCCCGGCGGATACCTGAAGCTGAATATCCCCCCACCCGACCCCTCACCCGAGGCGACTTTTGCCTGGCCCCTACGCGGTTACATCACGCAATTCTACTCTGCCAGACATCGGGCCATCGATATTGCCACACCCTATGGCTCGACGGTCTATGCTGCCGGCGATGGGGTGGTCGTCCGTGCAGGCTGGCTCTTTACTGGTTATGGCTATTCTGTTGTGATTCGTCACAAAAATGGCTTAAAAACCCTCTACAGCCATCTCAAAGGGCCGCTGGTTTCGGTGGGAGAACGGGTTCGGCGCGGCCAACCGATCGGTCAAGTAGGATCGACGGGGCGCTCGACCGGGCCACACGTGCACTTTGAGGTGCGCAAAAATAACATTCGCGTCGATCCCCTTCCTTATCTGCCCGCTCTGCCGCCGCATTAGACCTCAAGAAAAGCGCTGTATGTGATTCCTGCTGCCAGCTTTCTGCCTCATACGTCGAAAATAGGACACAGATTGGTATCGATGTAGACCCGCAGCCCAGTAACCCAGAAAACCAGGCCGGTTGGAGGCGGCGCCGTCTTTTCCCGGTTTTCCGGGCTACACATGGTCTGTGCGCGGAGCACACCATTGATCTGCCCCCTACTTCCTCCCCCCTGCTCCCTCAGCATCAATAAGGCTGCGGGGTCTCGGGAGGGGCGGGAGTGAGGCCAGGAGGAGGTGAGGGCCAGGGGCGAGGGCGACCTGGCGGCGTGGCCGTGGCTGTGGGCGTGGGCGTGGGCGGGAAGGGCCCTGTAACACGGG
>JAADFV010000164.1 GCA_013152695.1 Chloroflexota bacterium
CTCGTGACCTGGCACTGCAAATAAATTTGCAGGCTCACAAGGCCAAGTCCCCGCAGGGACTCTACCCCAGCCGCGCACACGGTCCGTCCCCCGCGGTGGGTACGCCGTGGGGGCCGCGCTCGGCGTCGCCCTGTGAATGCCAGCGTGTCAAAGTTGTTGCCATGGCGTGGGTGTTGTATGATACGTTGTTATGTCTGACAATGCGAATTCTTTGTTGCTTTTCTTGCCAGGCATGCCTATCAAAAAACAGGTAAGTGAAAATGTTCATGTGACCTATTAGCGCTTTCTTTTAATCAAATATCAACAATCATGATCTTCGGGGCAGGGTGAGTGCTGCATTCAGCACAATTCCCGACCGGCGGTAAGCCTGATTCGACCAGGCGAGCCCGCGAGCGACCTCGTGTCTCTTCTCTTCCCGCGAAAGAGACTGCGAATTTTACGCAACGAGGTGTCAGCAGATCCGGTGAAAAGCCGGAGCCGACGGTACAGTCCGGATGGGAGAAGATCAAGTTGAGAAGGACAGGTCATCAGAATACTGCCGATCTATCCATTTTCTCAACAGACACTTCATGGCCTAACACTGAAATAGTGGCAGGTCATCATTGTGTTCGTCCGTGCTCCGAAGATTGAATTCTTTTGGAGCATTTTTTATGGATCAACACAAAGTTTTTATGCAAAGAGCCTTAGCTCTGGCGCGACAAGGCCAGGGTTACACCAGCCCCAACCCGGCTGTGGGTGCTGTTGTGGTTAAAGAAGGGCGGATTGTAGGCGAAGGCTATCACCGCCGGGCCGGTGCCCCCCATGCCGAAGTTGAAGCCCTGCAAGCTGCCGGAGAACAGGCGAGAGGGGGGACCCTTTATGTCACCCTGGAACCATGCAACCATCATGGCCGCACCCCGCCGTGTACCGAAGCTATCATCAAAGCCGGAATAGCCAGGGTTTTTTATGCCGTCGGGGACCCCAACCCCAAGGTCACAGGCAAGGGGGGGCAACGTCTTGCCGCGGCCGACATTGTCGCCCACCAGGGACTGTGCGCCGCCGAGGCCCGACACCTTAACCGCTTCTATTTTTACTCTATTCGCACAGGTCAACCCTACGTGGTGGTAAAATTCGCCGCCAGCTTAGATGGGAAAATCGCTACCCGTAGTGGCCATAGTCAGTGGATTACCGGGCCCGAAGCCCGACAAAAAGGACACGCTCTGCGAAATGTGGTTGACGCGATTCTTGTGGGGGCAGGAACGGCCATTGCCGACAATCCCCGTTTGACGACTCGCTTGTCTCAGCACAAGGACAAAGGATGTCATCCGTTGCGGGTGGTGCTCGATAGTCGCGGGCGTGTGCCCGTTGGGGCTCGGCTATTTCAGGCTGATTTGCCAGGCCAGACCCTGGTCGCAGCGACTGAGGCCATGCCACATCCACACCGCACCATCCTCAAACAAAAGGGGGTCGAACTTCTGATTTTGCCCTCTACGGCCGCGGGGCAGGTTGATATTTCAGCTTTACTGGCGGAACTGGGCCGACGTCAAATGACCAGCCTGTTGGTCGAAGGCGGGGGCACGGTGCTGGGGGCGTTTTTTGAAGCCGGATTGGTCAACGAGGTGTGGGCTTTCCTGGCTCCGCTTATTATCGGCGGACAGGAAGCGCCGGGGCCAGTTGGAGGACGTGGCTTTGCCCTGCTGGCCGGAGCTAGCCATCTGCAGGACATTAGCATCGAAACTCTCGGCCCTGATTTTCTCATTCGCGGTTTTGTCAACCCACTTCAAGAAAGGAGATAAATTTTGTTTACCGGAATTGTTGAAGAACTGGGCGCCGTTACTCGCATCTGGCGCACAGAGCAAGGATACAATATGACCATTCAGGCCAGAATTGTGTTGGAAGACGCCAAAGAGGGCGACAGCATTGCCGTTAACGGTACATGCCTGACCATCACCCATCACAACTCAGATACTTTCACGGTAGGGCTTGCCCCCGAAACCCGCGCCCGCACCAATTTGATCTCTTTGCAGGAAGGAGACCGTGTTAATTTAGAGCGTTCTCTGACCCCAACCTCTCGTATGGGAGGGCACTTTGTGCAGGGGCATGTTGACGGCGTGGGAATCATCACCCAATTCCGCCCCGATGAGAATTCCCTATGGGTCACGGTGCAGGCGGAGCCAGCGCTGATGCGCACCATCGTGCCCAAAGGCTTTATCGCCCTGGACGGCGTGAGTCTGACGGTGGTGGATGTCCTGGATGACAGCTTTACCGTAACGCTGGTGGCCTACACCCAGCAACACATCACCCTCCCCCATCAACAGGTTGGCTATCAAGTCAATATTGAAGTTGATGTGCTGGGCAAGTATGTTGAAAAAATGATCAGTCAGCGCTTAGATCAACCCAATCAACCCCATAAAATTGACCTGGAATTTCTGGCCCAACATGGCTACCAATAGACAAGGAGATAGTTATGAATAAGATAGAACTCAACACCCTGGAAGAGGCTTTGAACGACCTTCAAGCCGGAAAGCCGATTATCGTTGTCGATGACGAACATCGGGAAAACGAGGGAGATTACCTGATTGCCGCCCAATTCGCCACACCCGAAGTCATCAACTTTATGGCCCGGGAAGCGCGGGGCCTCATTTGCATCGCCATGACCGGGCAGACCATCGACCGGCTGGGCATCCCCCTGATGGTTCCCCCCGAACAGAACAGTTCCGGCTTTGACAGCCCGTTTACGGTATCGGTCGAGGCCAGCGCCGGCGTAACCACCGGCATCTCGGCCCACGACCGGGCCAGAACCGTACAGGTCCTTATCGATCCCACCAGCACCGCCGTCGATATTGCCATGCCGGGACACATGTTCCCGCTACGGGCACATCCCGACGGTGTACTGGCCCGCCGCGGACACACCGAAGCAGGTGTCGATTTGGCCCGACTGGCCGGCTTGACCCCGGCCGCCGTTATCTGTGAAATAATGGCGGCAGATGGCACCATGGCCCGCCTGCCTGAGTTATGCCGGTTTGCCGATAAACATGGCCTGAAAATCATCTCCATCGAGGCGTTGATCGCCTACAGGCTGCAACCCGAAAGACCGCAAATCGTGACCCGGGTAGCGTCGGCACAACTGCCTACACAGTTCGGCCAGTTCAAAGCAACGGCCTATCGTGACGCTCAAAACCGAGAACACCTCCTGCTCAGCTTGGGCGACGTGCAGAGCAGTCCCCCCCTGGTTCGCTTGCACTCCGAGTGTTTAACCGGAGACGTACTCGGCTCATTACGCTGCGATTGTGGCGATCAGTTACAGGCGGCGCTTCAGCGTATTGCCCGGGAAGGACAGGGGATTTTACTGTATCTACGACAGGAGGGGCGAGGGATTGGCCTGGCCAATAAAATACGCGCCTATGCTCTGCAAGACGAGGGATTGGACACAGTGGAGGCTAATCTCTGCCTGGGATTTGCGCCAGATCAGCGTGACTATGCCGTTGCTGCCGCTATGCTCCGCGACCAGGCAGTAACCGCCGTGCGCCTGATGACTAACAATCCCCATAAAGTGGCTGGTTTGGAAGCAAACAGAATTCAAGTAGTGGAGCGCGTTCCACATCAGATGAAAGGTCGGCCAGAGAATCAGCGTTACTTACAAACTAAAGCTCAGAAGCTCAATCACCTCCTGGTTCCAGAAACACAAATGCGGTCAGCCTGAGGAATCGCCCAAAATAAGTTCCCGGTCACTCTCAGTCGTCAAGCTCGACTCATTAAAACTTCAAGGCAGTCCAATACTACTTCACCCGACGGGGTCGAGTGTTTCAGGAATGTAGTACGGGCAACTGTGCTATCGAATGAATGCATTGGCCTGCCACACTCAGATTATTCTCTGGAGAACAAATCATGAATCAACTATTTTCAGGTAAACTCGTTGGCACCGGATTAAAGATTGGGATCGTTGTTTCTCGTTGGAACGATTTCATGGGAAGCAGACTCCTGGAAGGAGCCAAAGATGCGCTGATCCGTCACGACGTGAATGAAGAAGATATCGACGTAGCCTTGGTTCCTGGAAGCTTAGAGCTTCCCCTGACTGCGCAAAAAATGGCGAACAGCGGCCGCTACGATGCAATCATCTGCTTAGGTGTGGTCATTCGTGGGGCAACGCCTCATTTTGACTACGTAGCCGGAGAAGCAGCCAAGGGCATCGCCCAGGTTGGCCTGCAAAGTGAGATCCCCGTAACATTCGGCGTGATCACAAGCAATACACTTGAGCAAGCCATTGAACGAGCCGGGAGCAAAGGCGGGAACAAAGGCGTAGAAGCGGCGCTGGCCGCTATTGAAATGGCCAATTTGCTTCGTCAAATGAAGGAGTCATACGATAGCAACGCCGATTAATCCTCACACTGAGCGTCGCCCTCCAGCTTGAAAAAATAGCGAGCTGATCGGGCTATAGTCCCCTCTGGCCACAGATTCTGGGCGAATCGGATTCGCCGTCTCATGGCGCCAAGACCCGGGCAGGGTCTACACTGCTGCCTCACGACCGAGGCGGATGACAAAGGACCCTTTTTCTTTCTCGGCACCTCGGCGTTAAAATCTGACCTCGTTACCGGGGTCCGGCGAAAACGGAAACCGTCACCCATAGACGCATTTCGGCCACGAATTGCCCGAATTAGATGAATTATGAGAGGCTTTTACCTTCTTTTTTCGTGAAATTCGGGCAATTCGTGGCAAAATCGAAAAACGCCAGTGTCCAGTTACGAATTGGGGATTGAACGGCTCAGGTCTTCCATGCGTTCGACGAACAAGTCGATAAACTTGCGGGCGCGTACGCCCAGCGCCACCTTCATGTTGGGGGGCCGACCCGTCATGTGGTAGAAATCGGCGAAGGTCTTACCCATAGAAACACCGCCGGAAATGTCCACATCCACGTACAGTTCTTCGTAATCACAGAGGTGCGGGGCAAAGGTCAGGGCCAGAGCCAGGGGATCGTTAATGATGCACCCTTCGATCTGCTGATATTCGTCATGAAATTCCCTGTAGAAGCGGGTGGCGTCGGCGATGAAGGGGGGAACGGGCGAATCTATCGCTTGCAGGCGCGCCACATCCTGGGCCAGGAGGATGCACTGGTAGGTGACATCGAGGGGAACCAGGGTGAGGGGCATGCCGCTGTGAAAGACGATGTGGGCGGCATGTGGATCGACATAGGTGTTGAATTCGGCCAGGGGCGTGGTGTTGCCCTCGTGGCGGATCGCTCCCCCCATGATGATCACGTCCTTGACTGCCTGCACGAGGCGGGGCTGCTTGCGGAGGGCGAGAGCGAGGTTGGTGAGGGGGCCAATGGCAACGACGGTGATCTCAGCCGGCGCCGCCATGATGTGTTCGATGAGGAAATCGACAGCGTGTTGGGTGATGGGTTGGGTGGCGGGGGGAGGAAGCTGGGCGTAGCCCAGACCGGTGTTGCCGTGGGTCTCGGGGGCAAGCAGGGAGGGTTGCACCAGGGGTCGGTCGCAGCCCTTGGCCACAGGAACGTGACCGGCCTGTGCCAATTCCAGGATGGAGAGGGCGTTGATCACACCTTGATCGGCGGAGCAGTTGCCATGGACAACCGTCAGCCCTTCGAGCGTGAGTTCGGGCGAGGCCAATGCCAAGAGGATGGCGGTGGCGTCGTCGATGCCGGGATCGGTATCGATAAGGATGCGTTGAGACATATGATTTTATGGGGTTGACAAGCGAGAAAAAACGGCCTTTCCGGGAAATCCGGAAAGCGACTGACGACGATCTGTCAGCGGTTGAGGATCTACCTTCTTTGCAAGAAAAATAACACAAGAGCTATTTTTCGGCCAAACATCCTCTGGTCTCGAGAATTCTCTAAGTGAACGTCTAAAAATTACTTTTCGTTTTGCTCTCGCTGACTGAAGTCAGGCTCTTCAGGCCTGCGGCCAGGAGTCGGCCTTCGCCG
>JAADFV010000165.1 GCA_013152695.1 Chloroflexota bacterium
CTGATTCGGGCCGCCTTGAGCGGCAAAGAAGTCGCCCTTCGCGCCCACCGGATCGTATGCTTGACTAGAGTGGTTGTCATAAAACTTCCGCCGTTCTTCCTCTCCCCCAAAGAAATACTTCTCCCGATTTTCCGCAGTCCAGGAGTAATACCACATGTGCGGCTGGATTTCTTCATTACCGATCTCGAAAAACCGTACATCCAGGGGTTGGGGAAAGCCCAGGGCAGCTCGCCGTGCACCCCAAGGAGAGTCGGTGGGGCCGTTGAGGAAGGCCACGAGGTCGGCGGCATCCTGGGCATTCATGGTACCAAAGTTGATGGTGATGATCAGTTCGCCATCGATGTCATGAATAAATTGAAGCAAGCGCGCCAGGTTGATACCATCAGGGTCTACTAGGCGGTAGCCTGGCTTGATCACCTCATCACGCTTCCAGTCGTAAGCATCGGAGATGTTGCCGCCTGGCCAGCGAATCAAACGTACACCGATTTGGCGCGTGGCCTGTACAAAGTCGGGATCGGCTACCGTTTGTGTGCTGGGAGCTGTGTACACCAAGTTGCTTCCCCACAAACGGCCGCTGATAATCTGGCCGGGGTGTGTTGCATCGATGGTGACGAGGGCTTCTGCTGGGGGTATGGCGCGAAGGGGTCGGGTAGACGATTGCTGGCCGAGTAAGATCAAGCCCAGGAAGACGAAACTGAGCCCGAGACGGCGAAAGAGAGGTGTCATGAGGTGTGTTTTTGTCGAAAAGTGAAACTGTACCGGGCAAATGGATGCTGGATCGTTATCAGTTAGGACGTCAGCGAGGCTCAAACCGGTCGTCCCCCCTTTTTGCTGCCCGTACCCGGCCCCTCCTACTGATCCCAAAAAGTGAATAGTGTCCCGATCGATTCGTGCAAATAGTTCTTGCGAATGGCTTCACCAAACACTTCAGCCACAGAGAGAACTTTCAAGGAAGGGAGGTCTTCTTTTCGAGGCGGGGGCACCGTGTCCGTGGTAATGATTTCGCTGATTTCGGGAATAGCGCGCAGGCGCTTCATTGCCTTGCCGATGAAGAGGCCGTGGGTGCACACCACTTTGATATCCTGGATCGTACTTGTTGTGAGAATTTGACATAATTCAACAACCGATGTTCCTGTGGCGATTTCATCGTCGTAAATGATGGCGGTATCGTAGCCCTCGACCTGTTTTTGTACGGAATCATCGATATCGACATGGGTGTCGGAAAAGCGCTTTTTGCTGGCGACAGCCACGGGAAAGTCCAGGAGGCGAGCAAAACGGGCGGCCGATTTGGCACTGCCGGCATCCGGCGAGACGACGATGGTGCGGCTAGACAGGGTCTCTGGCCGTCGCAAATGGTCGACAAAGAGCCCGCGTGCAGTCAGGGGATCGGTAGGGATGGAGAAAAAACCGTGCACCTGAGGAGAGTGTAGTTGCATGGTCATCACGTGCGTGGCTCCGGCCGTAGCCAGAAGGTCGGCGACCAGGCGCGCTGTGATAGAAATACGCGGCGCATCTTTTTTATCGGAGCGGGCATAGGCAAAATAGGGAATGATAGCGTGGATTTCGGCGGCAGCAGCGCTGCGGGCTATGTCGAGCATCATCAAAAGCTCGAAAAGATGCTCCTGCACGGGGGGGATCAGAGATTGCATCACGTAGACAATACGGCCACGGACGCTTTCGCCAAGCTGAACGCTGAGGCAATCGTTGGCAAAATGCTGGACATGGGTGGGGGAGAGGGGGATATTCAGGTGTTTTGCGATGCCCTGGGCGAGATCTGGATTGGAGCGACCGCTGAAAAAACGAACTTCATTGGCGTCGAGTTGACGAGTTGACATAACTGCCTCCATTTATGAAAGCTGGGGTGTTGGGGGGCATTGTTTTCTGGATTGTGATTACTCGTGGTGTACTGCTCGAACAATAGCCTGGGCGATGACTTCCGCGGCCACTACGCCGACCATGTTGACATTGCCGGCAGGGCCCAGACCGGTACTGAGCACGAAAATCGTATCGCCATCGTACATCGTGTGAGAGGGACGAATGGCGCGAGCAAGGCCATCATGAGCCATCTGCGCCACGCGTTGGCATTGCGCTTTAGTCAGGGGGATATCGGTGGCGATGATGCCGAGGGTCGTGTTCTGGCCCGGGACAGGCCAGCCGGAGGGAGGCGTACTGCCGCTGCTTGTGACCAGTGACCGGCCGCTGGCGGGATCGAAGATCTCGCCCAGAGCATTGACGACTACGAGCGCGCCCACCAGCCCTCCTCCTGCCAGCTCGCTTACCGCACTTCCCAGCCCGCCCGGCTGTGCTCCCTGGGGCCCGAATAGCTTCGCTACCGTCGCCCCCGTACCTGCGCCCACGCGTCCCTGGATGACGGGTTCAGAACTGGCCGCGACACAAGCGCGATAACCTGATTCCGCATCCGGTCTGGCCAGGGCATCACCCACCATCAGGTCGAAAATTACGGCGCCGGGAACGATAGGCACTCGTGCCACACCGGTATCGAAACCCTTACCATGCTCGGCCAACCAGCGCATAACACCGCCGGCTGCATCCAGGCCAAAGGCCGAGCCTCCTGCCAAAAGAATACCGTGGACGTGTTGAACAAGGTTCTCGGGGCGCAGCAAATCCGTTTCGCGTGTACCGGGCGCTGCTCCGCGTACATCCACTCCCGCTGTGGCTCCTTCTGGAGTCAAAAGAACCGTACAGCCGGTGAGGCCGCTTCGATCAGAATCATGGCCCACTTGAATACCCGGAACCCGTGTGATCGTATCATTCATTTGCCGATCCTCGAGTGGCTTGAATGGTGAGGAATGGTTGTTTGTGCTCCCTATCAGTTTACGAGACATCCCCGCTAAGTGGCAAGATTTACAGATTGCTGTATAATAGCACGGCAGAATCATGGATTCGCTGGACACCTTTTTCCCGGTTTCTGGCCGCATTCGTGATATCGTGCATGTGCAGCAGCACAGAACAGCCATCTTTTTTTGAGGTTCAACGATGCTTTCGGCTATTATCACTACATCTGACCCCGCGCATCTGGGTGAGGAATTAACAATCGACGAAGAGACGGGGCTTAGCCGGATCGAAAACGTGCTGTTTCAACTGCTTCAAAGTCCGGTGGACGAAGTCATTGTTGTGTCGGGCTATCATCATGATAAGCTGGAAGATCTGCTGGCGCGGCGCCCTTGCCGCATTGTGCAGGATCGTTTATGGCATATGGGTGACATCATGTGGTCGGTGCAAGAAGGATTACGACATGTTTCGGCCAAAAGCAAGACCGTGTTGGTGTGCTCCGGCGCCGATGCCGATCTTTCTCTTGAGGATGTAGAAACATTGGTCAAACGGCAGGAATTCATGGGCGACGAGCATCTTTATCATGCCGTACGCCAACCGGGCGCCCTCCCTTTATTCCTGCTCCCGCGCCGCTTTTGGCCTGACTTTCAGCGCGTTCGGCCCGGCACCGAACTCCATCAATATCTACGAACACAGTTGACGGCATTGGAAAACGTCGTTTTGATCTAAGTCAATTAGTGCAAAGAGGCCTATGGACACCATTTACCAAACGCTAAAACACTTTCTCGAACAGGATGAAACGGTGGCGCTGGCCATGGTCACAGATGTGAAGGGCTCGGTGCCACGTGAAGTGGGGGCACAGATGCTGATTCATCCCCTGGGGCAGCATGTAGGCACAGTGGGTGGGGGCTGTGGCGAGGCAGATGTCATTCGTCAAGGCATGGATGTGATTCAGGGCGGCGAACCGGCCAATGTCAGGGTCGACCTGACAGAGCCGATTTCGCTGGAGGCGGTTGGCGTATGCGGCGGAATCATGAATGTGTACGTCGAGCAGTGGGGGCAGAAATCACACAAACAAGAGCAATTGGCCATGTTGGAGGCAATTATTGCTGCCTCCACTCAGAAGACACCTTTGGCGATTTTACGTGTCGTGCGCAGTGATGATGCGTCCCTAGTGGGGCAAAGAGCTGTGGTCTGGTCGGATGATCGGCCGCTTTTGGGGTGGCTGGGACTTGGTGACCAGACGGATGTCGTGGTGGAAGCGGCGCGGGAGGCGCTGAAAGAGGGAAATCATCGTAGTTTCCATCTTCCCGCCACGAATACAGAGATATTCATCGAGGTACTGCAGCGGTTGCCCAGGTTGATTATCGTTGGCGCCGGGCATATTGCTGCTCCTCTTTGCCAGATCGGGAGCCTCTGTGATTTTAGTGTCACGGTGATCGATGATCGAGCCCAGTTTGCTAATCCCCAGCGCTTTCCTCAGGCCGACGAAGTCATCGCTGCCGACATCCAGGAGACCGTTCGCGCCCTGGAAACGGATGAAAATACATTTGTGGTCTTGGTCACGCGCGGACACGTTTTGGATGTGGCATGCTTGCTCGAGCTCATCGACCGGCCCCTTGCCTACATCGGCATGATCGGTTCTCGACGCCGTGTGCGTGCTGTATTCGATCTTCTCGTCGAGGAAAAGGGCATTAGTCGCGAAAAACTAGCCCGCGTGCATTCGCCTATCGGCTTGCCGATCGCGGCGGAAACTCCCGCCGAAATTGCTGTCTCCATCATGTCGGAAATCATCAATGTTTACCGCGGGGGACCCCTAAGTCGCGCTCTTGTCGAAACAATGACCTGATTCTCTTCTCCAAGGCGAGTCTTATGCGTACCATTTACGTCGACAAAAATATTCCTCGCATGCTTCTGGTCAAAGCGCTCAAACCTCTTTGGCCCAACGTCATCT
Organism: Chloroflexota bacterium; assembly: GCA_013152695.1. The sequence continues at coordinate 4,748 of JAADFV010000165.1, forward strand.
TCTCGCCACTTTCGCCCGCCCATTTTGCCGATCTCCCAGAGCCGGCGCTACCGGGCCCGCGCTGGCTGCGGGTGGAGAATCGTCTTTGCGGCATTTGTGCCAGCGACCTATCGTTGCTCTATGTCGAGGCCGACCCGAAGATAGGCCCGGCGGCGTTGCCCGGGAATCAGCGCTTTTATCTGGGCCACGAAGTGTTGGGGGTCGTGACCGAGGTGGGGCCAGGGGTGACGGAGTTCCAAGTCGGTGATCGGGTGATCATGGATACGCGTTTCCAGGGGGCCACTTGCATGAGCCAGGAACTGGACGAGCTGTGCCCCCACTGCCGGGACGGCAACCCAACACTTTGCGAAAATGCCTCTCTGGGAATAGGGTCGCGGGGAGTCGGAGGTGGCTGGGGCGATGGTTTTACAGCCCATGAGAGCGAGGTCTATCCCATTCCTGATGACCTGAGCGACGAACAGGGGATGATGGTCGAGCCGATTGCCGTGGGTGTGCGCGCGGTATTGCGGCGTCTGCCCTCGGCGGGACAGTGGGCGTTGGTCATTGGCAGCGGCATCGTCGGCCTGAATGTGTTGCAGTCACTGCGGGCGTTGGCGCCGGAGGTACGCATTGCTGCCGTGGCACGTTATCCGCATCAGGCAGAGATGGCGCAGAGGCTGGGGGCGGATGAAGTGATTCGGGGTGAAGACCTGTACGACGTCGCCGCGCGTCTTACCGGCGCCAAGGTGTACGAGGGCATGTTTGCCAGTCGCATGGCCTTGGGCGGCTTCGACGTGGTGTATGATTGTGTGGGCTCGGCGCAGACACTGCAAGATAGTCTGCGTATAGCCAAAGCCGGGGGGGCAGTGGTGATGGCCGGGATCAAGCTCAAGCCGCTCAAGTTGGATTTGAATCCGATCTGGTATCAAGAGGTGGATCTGGTCGGGCTGTATGCGCACGGTACAGAAAACTATGCCGGCCGGCGCTGGCGCACCTACGATCTCACGGTCGAGTTGATCCGGCAAGGAAAGCTTGTGACTGAAGACCTGATCACCCATCGTTTTCCTTTGGAGCGCTGGCGCGAAGCCATTCATACCGCGCAGGATAAACATAGCGGTGCGATCAAGGTGATGTTTGATTATCGTTAATCTGTCTCCCTGAGTGAAACGAAGGGTCTAGCGGTGGGTGTGCGGGTGA
>JAADFV010000166.1 GCA_013152695.1 Chloroflexota bacterium
GCTGTCGGTGTCAGAGTCGGTGTAGGCGTGGCCGTCGGGACGGGTGTGTCAGTTGGCAAGGGCGTGGGCGTGGGTGTGGCTGTAGGGGGGGGAAATTCTACAAAGAGTTCGATCCAGGGGCCGCAGCTCGCCGCAGGTGTGCAGTCCGAGGAGTTGAATTGGTAGAGGACATTGGCACCATCTTCACCCCGGAAGAGGACACCATAGTTTTGAGCAGGATTGGCAAACCAGCCGCCAACCGCACTGCTCAAATCCCAGGTGTAATCACGCTGCGTTGCAATCAGATGAGCTTCTCCGATAACAGTGTCGCTTCTATCGGCACCAACGCCGTCGGCACCTCCGCGCGTCCAGGGAGATCCACTGGCTGCCTGCATCCAGGTGGCGCTATTTTCATCCCAGGGCCGTAGTAAGGGATATGCTCGCGCTCGTGAATCACCGCCATTGTTCGGGTTACGAGGGACATCGGCCAAAGACATGTGCAGAAGCAGGCGCAGAGGTCGGGCGCCAGGAGGTAAGGTGGGTAAGGTGATTTTCATGGCTGCATGCCATTGGTTGTTGCCGCGAATAGAAAGGATCGGATCGGCGCCGAAATTGGTCGTTTCATTACCGGGCCACGAATTCAAAGTCGTATCTTCGATTCCCGCCCAGCCTTCGTCACCAAGACGATAGGTCAACCAGGAGCGGGTAGGGCCGTTGATGAAACGCATGAGGCCTTCTTGGGGCGTAGGGGCAGTGTAGGAAGGGCCACCCCAGACCAGACTGCCCTCGACACCCTGACCATCATCGTCCTGTAAGCCCCAGCTAAAGCCCACCTGAGCGTCGGTCAAAAAGTCGGAACCAAAGAAAACGATGGGAATCGCCATTTCTGCTTTCCAACCCTGTTCCGTGCGTTCGATAACCCATTTTACGCCATAGGGCCAGCCGCCATTCAATGTGACCACGCCATCAGGACTGAGGGTAAAACGGAGATCGGCTACACCCAGTTGACCATCTTGATCCACATCGAATACATAGCCCGCCATATCGTCGTTCATCCAGTTTCGAGAATTGCGCACAACCAGATCGTCAGTAACGTCCAAAGCGATGTAAAGCCACTGGCTATCCCACACGATCGAGGTCCAGCCACTTAGATCCTCAGGAGAGGGGCGGGCACCTTCAGGGGGGGCGTCGGCGGTGGTATTGTCCAGGATCACGTGTTCGTAAGCAGCCCAATCGCTGAGGTTCCCGTCGATGGTAGGGGGAATCAGCTGCCAGCTTGCATCCAATATCTTGGTACTTTGTGCAGGCGAAATTGTAGAAGATCGAGTATCTGCCTGGGTAGGAGCATAGAATAAAACCAGACTCAGGCCGATGATAACGACCGTTGCCAGGAGTCCAAAAGTTGTTCGTCGCATAGTTGAGAAAGTCTCCTCAGTGATTTGATAGCGGGGAGTGAGCGCTAGTGTAGCGCATAATCTGCCTTCACGTAAAGTTTAGAAGCCACTATTGCAGTAAGATGTGTACCGGTTTTAGTAATTAAGACGTCATAATAGATTAGAATGGGGTAGCAATCCCATCCTTTATCATGAACTCCCTCTTTCGAATCATCTCACGCATCCTTTTCTTCTCTGTTGTCCTTTTACTCATTGCAGGGCCGGTGAGTCGCGCCCAGACCGATCCTTCAGCTTCATTTGCCGAAAAACTCAGCCAAGCTGTCGCTGAAGGAAGGATTGATCCGGCTACTGTGACTACGTGGCAGGCGCTGTCCATTCTCGATCCTGCTGCTCTTCCTCCCTTTCTCCAACCCGATGCACCAGAAACCAGTGCCAGTTTACTCATACGGCATCTGCACAACAGCGGTGATACAACCACAGATGTGGGGCTCGCCTTAGGTCGTCGTCCGCTCCTTAACCAGGAACAGTGGTATGACACCCCTCATTTTCGCGTCCACTACACACTGGTAGGGACTGACGCTGTTGCCAATATCGATCTCAACCACAACAACACGCCAGATTACGTCGATCTCGTGGCCAACACCATGGAAATCGTCTGGCGAGAAATGCATAGTCGCTTGCGCTGGCCCTTGCCCGCCTCAGACGTCGACTTGGGCGGCGATGAGCGCACAGACATTTACCTACTCAACCTCAACCGTGTCTATCTTGGCTACACCGATTTTGATCCCGACCACTGCGGTGACAACACTCGCACACCTTTCCCGGAGACAGAAGCTTGCTCGGCCTTTATGACACTGGCAAACGACTTGCGCGGACTTGCTATTTCTTCTACTGATTTGGCGCGGGTGACCTTGGCACACGAGTACATGCATGTTTTGCAGTTCGGTATTGATAGCACAGAACCCAGTGATTGGTTTTGGGAAGCGTGGGCTGTTTGGGCTGAGGATAAGGTTTTCGATGATGTCAATGCTTACCTCGACCTCATCCCTCCCCTTTTCATGGCCCCTGATGCCCCTCTCGATGAGCATCCCTATGCCATGGCTCTTCTGCCCATGTGGATGGATGAGCACCTCGGCGCCGCCGTTGTCCGTGATAGCTGGCTCAGTGCCGTGAACCAGGACGGCATGGCAGCAGTAGCCGTGGCTTTGCAACGGCATAACACCTCGCTGCGAGATACCCTGCAATCCTTTTCTGTTGCCCTGCTCGTACGCTATCCTTGTCCTGAGGTCAGCCCATTTTGCTGGCAAGATGGCCGTCTCTTCCCCTTCCCCGCTCTCGAAGGCGATCTCTCAGGCGGTGTCTGGCGTAGCCAGGAGCAAGGTAACAAGCGTCTGGCCGCCTTTGGCCAGGATATCATCCGTCTTCGTCCCCAAACTGCCAGCAGAATCACTCTTTCCAGTGCCCAGTCGGGCGCACTGAGTTTGCAGGGTATCGCCCTCATTCATAATGACAATATTGACGTAAGGCGCTGGCAAGCAACTTTCGAGGATGGTAAACTCGTGCTCGATTTGCCGGTTCCCCGTGATGACACCCAGTATTTCGCCATCATCACTGCTCTGACCCCTACCCTCACAGCAGTGCCCTACGAGCTGGAGATGACGAGTATTGTGGACAGCACCCCCACTCCTCAGCCGACATTCTCCCTTTTCCTGCCTCTCCTAACCCAATTCTAGAAAGGCTACAGGCGGCGTGGCCAGGGGAGATGGGTCCACGCTCTTACACAAGCTGTTTGATGTTGTCTCAGAGTCCAGCACACCTAATCATGCTCAGCGGCCAGCAACCGGCTGAGTGCCTCGATAAAGGCATTGCGTGCCTGCAACTGTGAAGCACTGAAATGGCTGCGCAATAGCTCCTGTTTGAATTCTTGCGCATCTCTGTCCTCTGGCACCACCCAGCTTTCGATCGGTTCCCCGGCAATGCGCTGACTCTTCCCCAAACGGAATGTTTCATTGACGACAAAACCGTACTTTTTTGTCCACAGAGGCCAGGTTGCATCGACAATCATGTCTCCGTCAGCACATTTTAGCACAAGATAGTTGTGGACATCGACGAATTCATTTCCTGTCGATGCTACGACTTCTGACAAAACGGCTGGGACTGTGCCGGGATCGATGTGGGTGATCACCGTACAGGCCATCAGCTCTGCCTCGATGCCCAATTCTGCAAAGAGTGCTTTGAGAAGATAATGTTTACCCGAACACGTCCCTTGCCACTCGCGAATCGTGGTTTCCGGCTCACGATCAGAGGCTCGCCGATAGGGCATATCGCGTACCAGACGAAAAACGAGGGCAGCGTCCAGGGGTGTGTCTGCGCTAATTAGACCGCGCTTGACAGCTTCTTCATGCAAAAGGGCCAGTAATTGATGTTGGCAAGACATGATCGGCTCCAAAAAGGGAGTAAGTAGATTTCAAGCCTGGCGGTCTACGAGGAGATGCGCCACCTCGCGCAGCAGACTTAGGCCGGCGTCATTGCCTGCAATCTCGTCTAATGCAGCCAATGCTGCCTTGATGTGTTCGGACGCAACCTGCTCGGCAAAGGCGCGAGCATCGAGGGCATCGAGATAGTGCACGATGGTGGGGATATCGTCAGGGGTAGGGGGGCGCTCGAGCGCGTAGATGACGCGCAGTGCTTGTGCAGCTTCGCTCTCACCCTGCTCCAGGGCAAAGAGCACGGGTAAGGTCTTTTTTCGGGTCAGCAAGTCGGTCGAGACAGATTTTCCCGTGCGCTGAGCATCACCCCAAATACCCAAGATATCATCCTGAATCTGAAAACCCATACCCAACTCATAACCAAATTGACGGAAACTACGCACTGCCTGCTCGTCGGCACCGGCAACGATGGGGCCAAGCTGCGTAGAAGCAGCCAGCAAGGCCGCGGTTTTTCCTGCGATCATCCGGCGATAGTCATCGAGACTAACATGACTTCTTGTCTCGAAATCCATATCCATAAACTGGCCTTCGGTCAAACGAAGACTGGTCTCATCGAAGACTTTGCTCGCCCAAAGGACACGCTCGGCAGGCACACCTGTTGCCGTCAAGCCATGGAGAGCCAGACGCGCAAGGGCGAACATCCCGTCTCCCGTATTGATAGCCTGCGGCACGCCTGCCCATGTCCACAGACAGGGGCGGTGCCTTCGTCTGTCGCTGGCATCCTCGATATCGTCATGAATGAGTGAGAAATTGTGCAGCAACTCGACGGCCGCGGCCGCGGGTAAAGCCGTAGTCGGCTCACCACCGGCGGCCAGAGCCGAGATCAGCACCAGTAAAGGGCGGATACGCTTGCCCTGAGGGGCCGTTTCGGGCTGTCCCCTCGCATCCTCCCAGCCCAAATGATAACGCATCATCCCATAGAATGGCCGGAGATGTGGTGTTTCCCTCCGCAGCAAATCGCGCATCGTTGTTTCGATTTGGGGTAACCACGCCTGACTAAAGCTCTTGAATGTCATAAAAAGGCTCCTGTGCATATCTCCTTCTCTCGCAGATTGAATTATCACTGCTGTATTTGCAGTCGTCCCGGTTCGCGCAAAGCTTCAAGATGAGCGGCACCGCTGGCGAACATGGCCACGCGCAACTCGGCGATCACGGCCTCGATTTCCTCTGCTACAGCCTCTTCACTTTGTACTGCTGCTTTGAGGAATGGCGCGGCCATACCTCCCAAATCTGCACCGAGAGCGATCACTTTGGCAATATCGATGCCATTCCGCAAGCCACCGCTGGCGAAAACAGGGATGTCGGGGGCCACGGCAAGCACCTGACGCAGTGACTCCGCCGTAGGAAGACCCCAGTCGGCAAAAGTGCGCGCCAAACGTTGGCGGCGAGGATCGCTTGTACGATAGTATTCTACTTCGCTCCAGGAAGTGCCACCACTGCCGGCAACGTCGATAGCAGCAATGCCGGCATCGCGCAAAAGCCGGGCCGTCTCCTCGGAAATGCCCCATCCCACCTCTTTGGCGATCACGGGTACCGGTAGTGCCCGACACACTGACTCAATCCTGGCCGCTAATCCCTGCCAATGCCAATCACCGTGCGCCTGCACCGCCTCTTGCAATGGGTTCAGGTGTAAAATCAGGGCATCTGCCTCACACATCTCCACCGCTCGCAAGCATTGCTCGACACCATAGCCTTTGTTCAGTTGCACGGCGCCGAGATTGGCAAACAGCAAGACATTGGGCGCCACTTTACGCACCTGAAAGGTATAGGCTTGCTCCGGCTCTTCGATGGCCGTACGCTGCGAACCCAGGCCCATGGCCACACCTGCCGCCTCAGCCGCGGCCGCCAAATTCATATTGATTTCAGCAGCCTCAACCGTGCCACCTGTCATCGAAGAAATAAGAAGGGGCGCTTGCAAACGTTTTCCGAACACTGAGATGCTTGTGTCGATTTCCTCCAAGTCTACTTCGGGAAGGGCTTGATGGACAAAGCGAAATTGCTCTAAGCCCGTTGTCAAACGGGGAAAATCGACATCTTGTTCGAGATTGATGC
>JAADFV010000167.1 GCA_013152695.1 Chloroflexota bacterium
ACGCGCTCCAAGGGATGGGCGGAGACGTAAACCCCCAGGAGGTCTTTTTCCCAGTCAAGGCGTTCGCGGGGGGGAACTGATTCATAAGGGGGTGGCGGCTCGAGTAAATGCGATCCCCCTTCGTCGAGGGTGTGTTCTTCGAGGTCGAAAAGCGATATTTGACCCACATCTTTGGCCTGCCAGGAATGAGTAGACAATTGCATCATCTTGTCCAGAACAGCCAAAATCATTTCGCGATCGCCAAATTGCGAGAATGCGCCTACCTTGATCAAGGATTCGAGAGCCCGTCTGTTGACCTGGCGCAGATCGACGCGTTCACAAAAATCCTCCAGTGATGTAAAGGGGCCATCAGCGCGGGCACGCAAAATTTCTTCTACGGGACCCCGGCCTACATTTTTGACAGCTTCGAGGCCAAAGCGGATAGCGGCTCCTTTGGGAACGGGAAAATCAAAAGTAGACTTGCCAAAGCTTTGGGCATTGCTTTCCTCCACCTTCTCCTGAATTTTGAAGCCAAAGTCGGATTCGTTGATATCTGGAGGGAGGACGGCAATGCCCATTTTGCGGCATTCTTTGATAAAGTTGGTAACTTTGTCCTGGTCATTCCGCTCCACAGTCAACAAGGCTGTCATGTATTCAACAGGATAATGCGCTTTGAGAAAGGCCGTTTGCGTGGTAATAACGGCGTAGTCAGCAGCATGAGATTTATTGAAGCCGTAGTTGGCAAAGAAGTCGATGTCATCGAAGATTTTATCCGCGACATGGCGAGGGATGCCGTTGGCTACGGCGCCTTCCGTGAATTTGACGCGGTGCTTTTTCATCTCCTTTTCTTTCTTCTTGGCGACAGCCCGGCGCATCAAATCTGCTTCACTGGGTGTATATCCGGCCAATTGTGCCGCAATCTGAATGATCTGTTCCTGATAGACGATAATACCGAAGGTCTCTTTGAGAATAGGCTCTAAAGAGGGGTGGCGGTATTCAATCGGTTTACGGCCATGCATGCGATCGACGTAATCATCGATGAATTCCATGGGGCCCGGTCGGTAGAGAGAAATGGTGGCAATGATGTGCTCGAAACGAGTTGGCTTCATTTTTCGCAGCACATTACGCATGCCCTCCGATTCGACCTGGAAAATGCCCGTCACCTCGCCCGAAGAAAGTAATTCATAGCTGCGAGGATCATCGGTGGGAATGTTTTCCAGGGTATATTCGATGCCATGGCGCTCTTTGATGAGTTTGCTTGCCTCGCGCATGATGCTCAGCGTCGACAACCCCAAAAAATCCAGCTTGAGCAAGCCCAGATGCTCGAGAACAGGGTAGGTGTACTGGGTGATGTAATCACGCAGGCCTTTGTTTGGGGCACGACGGAGGGGCGTGTATTCGGTGAGCGGCTTATCGGCGACAATCACGGCGGCGGGGTGGATGCTGATGTGCCTTGCTACACCTTCGAGCTTACGGGCATGATCGATCAGCTTCTTGACCATTTCTTCTCGTTCGTAGCGCTGACGCAACTCGGTCACTTCTTTCAGGCCCTTGCTGATGGTGGCTTTGGGACCGCTGGGGATGAGCTTGGCGATGCCATCGACCTGGTCCAGAGGAATTTCCAGGGCCCGCGCTGTATCTCGCACACTACCCCGCGCTTTCATCGTGCCAAAGACAACGATCTGGGCCACCCGGTCTTCCCCATATTTTTTCATCGTGTATTCGATCATTTCCTCGCGCTGGTCATCCGGGTAGTCGAGATCGAAGTCTGGCATACTGACACGGCCAGGATTGAGGAAGCGTTCGAAAATGAGGTTATTGGGTAAGGGGTCGAGGTTGGTAATGCCGATGGCATAGGCTACGAGCGAACCTGCTCCCGATCCTCGTACATTCCACCAAATATTCCGCTTACGAGCATATTCACACAGATCCCAGACGATGAGATAATAGGTGTCGAAGCCCATCTGGTGAATGATTTTGAGCTCGTGTTCTTTGCGTTCCTGGATTTCCGGTGAATGTGCGCGCTCGCCGTAGCGCTTGAGCAAACCTTCCTCCGTGAGTTTACGCAGGAAGGTCTCATCGGTATATCCCTCGGGAACCGAATATTCCGGTAAGTGGTAGCCGGTCGGACTTAAATCGACCTGGCACATTTCGGCGATTTTGACCGTATTCGTGAAGGCGCTGGGGGGGAGGTCGGCAAAATCACGAAAAACGTCCTCTAGCTCGGCCCTCGATTTGAGGTAGTAGCTGCCGTCGGACATGCGCATACGTTTGGGATCATTGTAGGTGCTGCTGGTCTGCACACAGAGGAGGATGTCGTGCGGGGTGGCGTCTTCAGCCTGGACATAGTGGACGTCGTTTGTGACGACGAGGCCAACATCGTAACGCCGGGACCAATCCAACAAGGTTTTATTGATTTTGTGCAGGGTAGGGATGTTGTGTTCTTGTAATTCGATGTAGAAACGGTCTCTGCCAAAGACATCGAGATACCACTGCAAGCGTTCGAGGGCGATTTTGGGGTTGGCGGGGCCACGTTCTTCATTGAGATAAAAAGGTACTTCTGCAGCAACGCAGCCTGTGGTACAGATCAGACCCTCACTGTGGGCGGCCAATGTTTCCGCGTCGAAGCGAGGCCGACGGTAAAAGCCCTGCAATTCCGCTTTGGAAACGAGTTGGATCAAGTTGCGGTAACCCGTCTGGTTTTGGGCGAGAAGAAGGATATGATGGCTGATACGGTCTTCTTTGCTATCACGTCCTCCCATGGGCCGGCCCCATTTCGTTAGATAAGCTTCCACACCAATGATGGGCTGGAGATCGGCCCTGGTTGCCGCTTCGAAGAAATCGATGGCACCGTGCATGTTGCCATGATCGGTGAGGGCGATGGCGGGTTGTCCCAACTCTTTGGTGCGTTGGATGAGATCGTCAATTTTACTGAGGCCATCCAGGAGCGAAAATTCGCTATGGACGTGGAGGTGTACAAAATCTTCGTGTGGTGTTGTCATGATAGGGGTTGGGGGAAAGGGGAAAACTGGGTCATTTGTAGAAAAAGACCTGATCGATCACAAATTTTAAGCTCTTTATGCCTGCACACTGAAAACGGAGGGACAAAATCAGGGATGCAGACTCACCCCGCTGGGGATAGTGTTGTTCTCCGGCACTGTAACCGTTACTTCGGGCCATACAGCCACATTTCGTCCCAAACGAATGCCTTCGGGAATGGTCGAGTACTTGCCCAACAAGGTGAGACCGGTATTGAGGACGTCAGGAAGTTCGATATTGGGGATATTATCCTCACCGACACCAACTTCCGTGTCTGCGCCCACAACGACATTCTTATCGATAATGGCGCGGTCGATGATGGCATTGGGGCCAATGATGCTATCATTCATGATGATGCTGTCACGGACGGTGGCGCCGGGACCGACGTAGACGCCCGGGCCGATGATGGAGCGTATTACCTCGCCTTCGATACGGGCCCCATCGCTAAGCAGGTTCCCCAAAACGGCTGCATCGGGGCCCAACCAGACGGGAGGGCGCTGTTCGGAGCGTGTATGGATGACCCAGTGGGGGTCGGAAAGGTCCAGGGCGGGGCTGTCTGCCAATAGCGCCATGTTGGCCTCATAATAGGCGGGAATCGTGCCGATATTTGCCCAATACCCTTCAAACTCGTAGGCGTAGACGCGTTTTCTTCGCACCAATTGGGGGATAATTTCGCCTCCCAGATGGCGAGAATGCAGGCCTTCCTTCAGTAACCACTGTTGTAGGAGGTCTGCGGCAAAGATGTAGATGCCCATACTGGCGAGGGTGGAACGGGTGCGTCGTGGTTTTTCTTCGAAACGAGTGATACGGCCATCGTTGTCGGTGGTAACCATGCCGAAACGATGCGTTTGATAAGGACTTACTGCCCGCACAGCTATTGTCACATCTGCTTTACGCTGCCGATGGAACTCGATCATGGGGCGATAGTTCATTTTGTAGATGTGATTTCCGGCAAGGATAAGAACCTCTTCGACATGGCTTTCGCGAATGATATCCAGATTGAAGCGGACGGCATCGGCAGAGCCTTCCTGCCAGGCACCTGCTTCGGCGCTGCTCTGGTAGGGCTGTAAAAGACGGACACCGCCTTCGGCGCGGTCGAGGTCCCAGGGTTTACCGGCGCGAATGTGATCGTTGAGCGAGCGGGGCATGTATTGCGTCAATACGGCAATGTTGAAGATATCGGAATTGACGCAGTTGGAGAGGGGGAAATCGATAACCCGATATTTTCCGGCAAAGGGGACGGCTGCTTCGGCGCGTGTGGCAGTAAGAATGTGTAATCCAGGAGAAACTCCTCCGGCCAAGATCATCGCTAACATGTTCATGCGCTTTTCTCCTCTGTGGTTGTCGCTTCTGCAGGTGTGGGGATGGCAGCCGCTGTGAGGGGCTCTTCGAGGGGCGGAGGAAACAGGACTTCGTCGACGGTGATCGTGGACCCACTGGGGATCAGATCGAATGATGCGGTCAGCTGTTCATCGACATTAGCATGGACAAGGACGTTTCGGCCGATTTTGATATTGGCTGGAAGATGGGCGCCCTTGCCCACCACCGTAATGCCTGTAAAAAGCTTATCAGGCATTTCTGCATTCACGCGCATATCATCTCCATAGCCAATGCGCGCACTGGGGCCAACGATGACTTCTTTATCGAGAACAGATTTATCAATAATAGCACCAGGCCCAATCCAGGCGTCATTCATGATCACTGACTCCCGCACTATTGCCCCCGGACTGACATAGACCCCTGGCGAGAGCACCGAATGTTCGACCAGGCCCCGAATCGTACAACCATTGCTTACGAGCGATTTTATGATCCGGCCATGGGCACTGGTTTTGACGGGAGGACGTTCCTGACTACGGGTACGGATAACAAAGTTGGGGTCCCAGAGATCGAGGGGGCTATCAGGGGAACAAAGTTCGAGCGAAGTGCGCCAATAGGCATCTACGGTGCCCACATCCACCCAATAACCGGAGAATTCGTAGGCATAAACCTTGTCGCTGGCAATCATCTGGGGGATAACATGTTGTCCGAAATCGAGGGCCGCAGTTTTTTGATGCTCCTCTTCTAAACGCTGTGCCAGTTTATCCACATTGAAAACATAAATCCCCATGCTGGCCAGAGTGCCTTTGTCCCGGTTTTTGGGCTTTTCGTGGAATTCAGTGATGCGATTGTTTTTGTTGACGGTCATGATGCCAAAGCGGTCCGTCTCTTCGAGAGGAACATGCATGACGGCTACGGTCAGATCGGCCCCTTTCTCTTCATGAAAGGCGAGCATCTTACGGTAGTCCATTTTGTAAACATGATCGCCAGACAGAATGAGCACGCGTTCGGCGTCGTGGGTCAGCAAATAATCCAGGTTCTGATAGACGGCATCGGCCGTCCCCAGATACCAGCCTTGTTTTCCCCGTGCCTGGTAGGGTTGGAGCAGTCGCACCCCCCCGCGTACACGATCGAGATCCCAGGGTTTGCCAATGCCGATATGTTCATTGAGCGAATGGGGTCGATATTGCGTAAGAATCGCAACATCATAAATTCCGGAGTTGACGCAATTGGATAAGGTGAAGTCGATAATTCGATATTTACCCGCAAAGGGGACGGAAGGTTTCGCACGCTTTTCCGACAAGACCGTCAATCGCGATCCCTCGCCACCGGCCATAATCATTGCCACGACACGCATAGAACATTACCTCGTCTTGAGTTATGAAAAGGAAGCGAGCGGAAATTGTGGACATAGCCCATACCCGATTGGGGATGGAGAGACTGAGGTCATTGGCTCCTGCCAACATGCTTTGCTCGTATGGCTGCAAGCGTATCAAATTGGTGAACGAGATGCAAATCATGACCGCCTGCTCATGGCAACACAGGTTCCATTTTTCTGGCATGCTGTGAAATGTCTCCCTCAAATTTGGGGTTTTCGGCTACTTTAAGGTAAAGTGCGTGGGTTTGTGGAAGACATACATAAATTATCTGATACCAAGTCATCTCCTGAGGTTAACTATGTTTAAAATTAGACTTTTCAATCGCCCCCAGCGACCTGATCCCCAAGTGTTGATGCATTGGGGACGAAATGCCGAATGCTGGTGTGGTAGCGGCAAGAAATATAAAAATTGTCACATGCCTAAAGATCAGCCCAAAAAATAATCTTCTGATCCGCCGAAAAGCCAGCATCTCCACGAGGTGCTGGCTTTTTTTTACCCGTTTTACACCCTCTCTGCTTACTTTATACTCGATTGATACATCTCTGTGTACTCATCCTCTACCTTGCTTTGTTAGCATACAGTTAGTCATGGCTTTCATGACAGTCGTTTTAATGCTTTGTTGTAAGGAGATTTGTACATGGTTATTTCTAGCCGTCGTAGATCGTCCATCGGCACTGTCAGCGGAGAATGGGAGTGCGATGAGTGCGGCTATGTGCGCCGAGGCACCCTACGTAACCGCCCAAAACGCTGCCCTGTTTGTCGCACGTCTGGTGATTCTTTTACATTCTGGTCGGATGAAGAAGAGGACTGGGATGAAGAGGAGGATGATTGGGATGATGAGGAATACAGTGCTGATTGGATGGATGAGTATGAAGATGATTTTGAGCTTACTGTATGATTGGCTGGGGGTGAGATACTTTCGCCAGGGGGATATCCGGAACTGCAGATGATGACTGACAGGATGGAATCTGACAATAGCAGCAATGTTTGTAACATTATGGGCTCTGAGGGAGCATTGGCTTTGTGCCGGGTGTGAAACCTGAACGAAAACTGGAGCGTATAGTAATTGAACCTTTCAATATCGGCTGGATGTTAACAAGATCCAGCAGTGACTCTCCAGCTTTTTACTGGATTTACCCCCAAGGAGCTACAGAAATGACTAAACGTTTGTATCGTTCACGCAAAGATCAGATGATCGCGGGTGTCTGCGGTGGTATTGGTGAATATCTCAATATCGATCCTACCTTAGTGCGACTGGCTTTCTTACTGCTTGCCATCTGGGGTGGTGGTGGCGTTTTGGCCTACCTTATTGCCTGGATCGTTATCCCTGAAGAACCAGTCGACGATATTGTGCCCAGCCCAAAAGCCCAGACAACCGTGATTGAAGAGAGTAACGCAACGACCGTAACGGAAGAAAACAATACGCCAGAATAATCCAAGTATCATTTGACTTAAGGCGTTAGGGCGCGGGCCAACACCGACCAACCCGGCATAATCATCTCTCGAATTCTAGTCGTGGTTGGCTGGGGGTTTCCGCGTCCTTATTTTTTGCTTGGCTGACTTTTCGGTTGGGAACAAAGATATGGAGGGGTGGTTGTGGGTGTCTTTCTAAAATTGACGGATCCCGAATTTGCCGAAGATAGTTAGATGTCGTATAATTCGACCTGTGACTATCTCATTTGTTTCGCGAGAACGATTATGCGCCTAGAACACCGCCAACATTTGCAATCTATTTTGGCCCAACATGGTATTACCGAAACCTATGGCATCGAAATCATGGGCTTGGTGCGAATGTTGGCCAACATCTATGAAATGATCGTCAGTACACACATGCGGGAGGAGCGTTTATCTGGACCGCGTTTACGCTTGTTGCTGCATCTCTACATGTCGGAACAAATGGGTCGTCCCTCACTTTCCCCCACTGAACTCAGTAAAATTCAAAATATCACCAAGAATACCGTCAGTTCCCATCTCCGATCCCTCGAGGCGCAGGGCTATATCACCCGCACTCTGCATGCCAGCGATCGCCGGCAATTTCGCATTCAACTTTCAGAGCAAGGAAGGGAATTGGTTCTTGCTATCACGCCCCGCTATGTCAGCAATCTCAATCAGTTGACCTCTGATCTCACATCGGAGGAAGTGGAACAATTGCTGATGCTTTTACAAAAACTCCTGGCATCTCTGGTCAGTCGCGGCGATCTTCCTGACATTTATTGTCTGGAAAAGATGCACAAACAGAAATGTAAAGGAGAGAAAGATGAGGAAAGCGGCAGGGTGGATGACAAGAGAGCGGTTAGAGAAAGGGGGGAGGATTAAGTGGGGCGTCCTGATTTGTTAGATTTCATTCTTGCCAAATCTTGCTAACGTTTTGATCCGTATCGAAAAAACATGTATCCCTTCAATAAAAGGAGTCAATTATCTTGAAGCGTGCCAAGCGAACTGAGAGCAAAGGCCGTGGCGGGGTCGGTTTCAAGCCCCTTTTGCGAGCCATTCACTATGTCGGCCATTATCGTCGCCTTGCTCTCTCAGCATATCTTTTTCTATTTTTCAGTGTTGCTGCCCAACTCATGGTGCCACAGATGGTGCAGAATGTTCTGGATGCAGTCACCAATGGCATGATTGCCCAGAAACTTCAGGCCATCCCCACTCAATTTCTTGATGTGGCGCTCACCCGCCTGGGATGGACGCAAGCCCAATACGATCAGTACACCCACAATGCCGAAACCATGATTCTTTGGGCCGGTGCTTTGATCGTACTTTTTGCCATCGCCAGAGGCATGTTTTCCTTCGCCCAGACCTACATGTCGGAAAAGATGAGCCAAAACATTGCCTTTGATTTTCGTAATGATTTATTTGCGAAAATCCAAACACTTTCATTCAGCTATCACGACAGAAATCAAACCGGGCAATTGATGGTGCGAGCCACCGATGATGTCGAGAAAGTGCGTACCTTCCTGGGCCAAGGACTTTTACTGGCTCTGCAAGCTTTACTTATGCTTGTTGGTACTCTCGTAATCCTCGCTCTCACCAACTGGAGCCTCACCCTCATCATTCTTCCTGTTTTACCGCTTGCGCTCATTCTCTTTATGATTTTTGGCTCTCTGGCGCAACCTCTCTTTACCGAAGTGCAACGGCGTTTATCAACGCTCAATACAATCCTGCAGGAAAATCTGGCAGGGATCAAAGTCATCAAAGCCTTCAATCGTGAAAAATCAGAATTCGCGCGCTTCGACCGCGCCGCCGAATCTTTGATGGAACAGCAAATCCATGTCGCCAAGGTTTTTAGTTTTCTCTTTCCCATGATTTTTCTGATTGCTAATTTGGGGCAGGCTGCAGTTCTCTATTTTGGCGGAAAGCAGCTAATCAATAACACCCTGACCTTTGGTGAATGGCAGAAATTTAGTTTGTATTTGGTGTACATATTCTTCCCCATCGGGCAATTGGGATTCATCATCAGCCAGATGAGCCAGGCCAGTGCCAGTGCCAAACGTGTCTTTGCCATCCTCGATGCCAAGAACGATGTCGTCAATAAGCCAGATGCCATTCCCCTGCCCCCCATTCAGGGCTATGTGACCTTTGATGATGTTACCTTCCGCTATTACGAAAGCGGGGAGCCGGTTCTTTCGCATATCAGTTTTGAAGTTGAGCCTGGTCAAACTGTAGCCTTACTGGGTGCCACCGGCAGCGGCAAGACCACGATCATTAACCTGATTCCACGCTTCTACGATGTTTCTGAAGGGCGTGTGCTCATCGATGGTTATGATGTTCGCGACGTCACTTTGGAATCACTACGGAGTCAGATTGGCATCGTTCTACAGGAAACGACCTTGTTCACCGGTACGATCCGCGACAATATCGCTTTTGGGCGCCCCGATGCCAGCGATGAGGAAGTGATTGCCGCAGCCAAGGCCGCGGCAGCCCATGATTTCATCATGAGTTTCCCTCAGGGTTATGATACGCCGGTGGGGGAACGGGGCACAACCTTGAGTGGGGGACAAAAGCAGCGTGTGGCGATTGCCCGCGCTTTGCTCATGGACCCGCGCATCCTCATTCTCGATGATTCTACCAGTAGCGTCGATGTGGCCACCGAGTACCAGATCCAAAAGGCACTGGATAAGCTGATGGAAGGGCGCACCAGTTTTGTGATTGCCCAACGTATCAGCACCGTCCTTAATGCCGATCAGATTCTGGTGCTGGAAAAAGGCCGTATCGTTGCGCGGGGACGCCATACCGAATTGATGGAGAATAGTCCCGAATACGCTGAGATTTACGCAAGTCAGTTGGTCGAAGATGCTGTTCTTGACGAAGACGAAGAACTTGCCCAAGCCGAAGGTCGCTCATGACTTCCCGTGGCTTTTTCAGTGCTACTGTCACACCTCGCAGGACAGAACGCACTTTACTAGGAGATAAAAATGTTCGGAGGACATAACCGAGTTTTTCAAACCGAATCGCGCAAAGCCAGAAATATTGGCGTTACCCTGAGTCGACTGGCCGGCTATTTCAAACCCTATTGGTTGGTGCTATTGGCCCTGGTTCTCATCCTGGGTATTGGTACCTACGCACAGGTGCAAGCCCCAGAACTCATCGGCCAGGCCGTGGATTGCTACGTCACCCCGGCCATGTTTAGCAGCGAGACCAATGTCGCCCAATTCGGGCAGGGTGGTGCTGATTTTCTGCAAAAGTTGGGGGCCAATAAGCCGGTGCAAAGCAATTGTTGGTACGATTCTTTGCCCGCGGGCTCGCCTAAAGCGGATTACATTCGCGGTTTAGGTATGCTTATCCTTCTCATTGTCGGTCTTTATGCGATAGGTGCCTTTGCCTCGGGCATACAGTTCTTTTTGATGACGTGGGCCGGCCAACACGTTTTGCGTACCTTGCGTGTTGAGATCTTTGGCCGCGTGCAGAGACTGTCATTGGGCTATTACTCTCGCAACGAGGCCGGTGATGTCATGAGCCGGATCACCAACGATACTACCATCCTGCAGCAGGTGCTTAGCTTTGGCCTGGTACAGGTCTTGAGCGGTGCCGTTCTCTTGGTCTGGATTCTCATCAAGATGCTCACGCTCAATTGGGCATATGCCTTGATTAGCTTTACCGTTCTACCCCTGATGCTCATCGCTACCCTCTGGTTTAGCGCCCAGGCCCGCAAAGCCTTCCGTGTCAGTCGTATCGAACTCGGCAATGTCAACGCCGACCTGCAGGAAAGTATTTCCGGCGTACGCGAAGTGCAGGCATTTAGCCGCGAAAGTGCCAATATCGAGAATTTTCGGGAGAGCAATGCCGCCAACCGTGATGCGAACATCCGCGCCGTGACCTTTACCTCGGCTCTGGCCCCCGTCCTCGAAGCCCTGGGCTATCTCGCCATTGCCATTGTCGTCGGCGTCGGCGGTATATTGCTCTTGCGTGGAGGCAACCTGGGAGGAACGGTCGTCTCCTTGGGGCTCATCGTTGCTTTCTTAGGATACGCCCAACGCTTCAACCAACCTATTCGCCAAATTGCCGTTCTTTGGACCAATATCCAGAGTGCCATCGCTGGCGCCGAACGTATCTTCGAGATCCTCGACGAAACGCCGGAAATCCAGGAAAAACCCAATGCAATCGAGATGCCACCGATTCAGGGGCATGTGAAATTCGAAAACGTGCATGCCGCCTATAATCCCGGCGAACCCGTTCTCAAAGGGATCAACCTGGAAGCAAAGCCGGGCGAGACCGTGGCCATCGTCGGCCCGACCGGCGCCGGTAAAACCACCATTATCAGCCTGATTCCGCGCTTCTATGACGTCACTGCCGGCAGAATTACCATCGACGGAATCGATGTACGTGATGTCACCCTCTCCAGTCTGCGCAGTCAGATCGGCATCGTGCTGCAAGATACTTTCCTCTTTAGCGACACGGTCATGAACAACATTCGTTTTGGCCGCCCCGGTGCCAGTGATGAGGAAGTGATTGCTGCCGCTAAACTCGCCCACGCTGATTCCTTCATCGAACGCCTACCCGATGGCTACAACACACTTCTGGGTGAACGAGGCCGCGGCCTTAGCCAGGGCCAACGACAACTGATTGCCATTGCCCGCGCCGCCCTCTCCAACCCCCGCATCCTCATCCTCGATGAGGCAACCAGTAGCGTGGATACCCGCACTGAACGGCAAATTCAGGCCGCTATCGAAGTGTTGATGCGAGGACGCACTACATTTGTCATTGCCCACCGTCTTAGCACCATCCGCAACGCCGATCAGGTGTTAGTGCTCAACGAAGGCGAAATCATCGAACGGGGACGTCATACGGAGCTTTTGGCCCGGAAAGGATTCTACTACGAACTCTACATGAGCCAATTTCGGCACAAAGAAGTTCCTGGCGAAGGTCTTTCGGGAAACGGCAAGGAGAAGGTAACTGAATCCACCCTTATTCCTCCTAGCCCCCACTAACGACCGGCACCAGGTGCAGTTCATCCCCATCCTGCAAAGGTGTCTGCCGCGAGGCCACATGGCCATTGACTAGCACCATCATACCCACTTCTTCGGGTAAACGCAGGCGTTTCATGGCCTCAGCTACAGTCTCGACGTCCGACAATTCAAGATTCGCAGCAACATATTGCTTGAGTAGGCCCGAGGCGCGGACAGAAATGGACATAGCTAAAAAATATGGAAAAGTGAGAAAGGTTGGTTCCAGTTCTTTAAGGTAGGGTGATTCTATCAAAGAATACTCAGCACAACCAGTTCTCTTCCTTCCCTTATCCCAGCATGCTCCCTCCCAATTGGTGTGAATGATTTGGAGGGAGCGTGGCTGCTGTTTCAAAGTGCGACGCATCTTGCAGATATGCCGCACTTTGTTTTGGCAAAGAACTACTCGTGGTTTCGCTAACAGGACACCATTCCCGTTTCCAGAAGCACCCAAATGAGTACACTGTATCAATTTAGTCAGCGCGGACCAAGTGCGTCGCACCTGCCGAGGTGCGACGCACTTTAATCAGCGAAATTTTCAGGCACCCCCGACTAAACGGATACTGTCTCCCAAATGAGCCGCGCAATTTGACTTAGGTGATAAATGAGGGTATGATGAGCATCAACCAGGCATTGCCCTGGTCATTTTATGCCAAAAAGGTGGTGATATCTGCATGAGCGTTAAGCTAAACCCTGGCGAATCGCAAGATTCTCTGTTACGACGCTTCCGCAAGGAAGTGATGAAGTCGCGCATTTTACCCGAAGTGCGACGGAAACGTTGGTTTACACCGCCCAGTGAGTTGCGCCGTCTGCAAAAACAGAAGGCCATTCGCAAAGCGCGCCAGGCACAGCGACGACGAGACCGTCGTGGGGGGTTCTAGTTACACCCGGCTGTCATCATCAAAAACCCGTCTGCAAAGGCGGGTTTTTTTGTTTTCCAGGCTATGCCCATATTCTCACCAGGGCTGCATCTCTCAAAGAGGGGCTATTGCGGTATAATAACGGCAGACAACTCAGTCATGAAGAGAGCACGCTTTCAAATTCTGTCTTGTCACCTTTTCACCGTTATCTTCCCTGCTGAACATACGCGAGGACCTTTGATATGACCGACATTTTGAATATAGCCAAGTCTTTACAAGATCAACTCATTGCCTGGCGCCGAGATCTTCACCAACACCCTGAATTAGGTTTTGAGGAAATTCGCACGGCAGGTAAAGTGGCAGATCATCTCCGTAGCCTGGGAATTGAGGTCATGACGGGGGTAGGAAAGACGGGCGTCGTGGGTTTGATTAGCGGGAATCGTCCCGGGCCTACGGTATTGCTCCGCTTCGACATGGACGCCTTGCCCATTCTCGAGGATACAGGCGTACCCTACGCCAGCCAAAATGCCGGTGTGATGCATGCCTGTGGGCATGACGGACATACTGCCATCGGTATGGGTGTGGCTCAGGTGCTGGTGGAAACACGGCAGGACTGGCCGGGTCAGGTCAAGCTCCTCTTTCAGCCCGCCGAAGAGGGCTTAGGCGGAGCCCTGGCCACCATCCACGATGGTGTCTTGCAAAATCCGCGACCCGATGCCGCCTTTGGCCTGCATTTGTGGAACCAGTTTCCCCGAGGGCAGTTGGTTATTCAAGCAGGTCCATTGATGGCGGCAGCCGATCGTTTCAAGATTACCGTTAAGGGACGAGGCGGCCATGGCGGAGAACCCCACACCACTATTGATGCCATCTTGGTCGGCGTACAGGTTGCGAACGCACTGTACACCATTGTCGGTCGCAACGTACCTCCTGCAGAGATGGCAGTCTTGAGTATTGGCAGGTTCAGGGGAGGATCGGCCTTTAATGTTATTGCCGAAACCGTAGAAATGCGCGGGACATTGCGTACTTTCAAGAGGGAAGTGCGTGACTTGATGAGCAAACGAATGGACGAGATACTGCAGGGAATTGCCGCTGCTCATGGTGCCAGCTACCAGCTAGAAATGGATGACTTTTTCACACCTGCGGTTATCAACGATAAAGAAGCAACAAAAATCGCCCGTGCTGCCGCCCGCGAACTTTTCGGTGAGGAACGGCTGGTTCGCATTGCTCCCATCATGGTGGCTGAGGATATGGCAGAAATCTTGAATCGTGTGCCGGGATGTTATATGCTGGTTGGGGCTAAGCCGGAGGGAAATACCGTTGGCCCGCATCATAGCCCTCATTTCAACATCGAAGAAACAGTGTTGGTAGATGGCGTCGCTCTCTTGGCAAATACCGCTATCCAATTTCTGGAGAAGGATGTTTCCTCGCCCGCGCAAGCGGAAGCCACAGGTTCATCCCCCGCCTGATTTTATCCGGCATGTACACTATCAACAGGTTCACTCTCTTGTTCGGGAACTGATCGCGGACTGACGGCGTCTATAAAGACGATTATCATCTCTCTATCCATTTCTCTTTATTTGCAATTATGCCCTGGTTTCTCATCGATCCCTCCCTTTATCGTTATCCCATCGGTCCTGCCGGCCTTAGCCTGGGACGAGCAGCCGATAATGATGTGGTGCTCAATGATAATGAGGTTTCTCGCCATCATGCTGTGATTCAAATAAAAGGGGATGTGGCCTGGTTATTCGATCGAGACAGCTCTAACGGTACTTTTCTCAACGACAGACAGGTCCATACTCCTGTACGCTTAACCTCGGGAGATCGAATCCGTATTGGGCGGACGACGCTGCGTGTTGAGGAAATTCCGGCGCCGCAGCCCCTGCCTAAAGCTGCACCCTCACCTCCCCCTGTTTCTCGCCCTACCTCTGTGTGGCCGGCCGTGATCGCAGGCGCTGGCTTGGGTTTGGTGGGGCTGATCCTGGTGTATTTTGTCTTCGTCCGCCCCCTCATGCAGAAAGCAGCGGTAGCTCCTGCACAGGCAAACACCTCTTATGACGTCTATCAGCAGGCTCTGGATGCTATCGTTTTTGTACTGACTCCTATCGAAGGGACAGAGTCGGCCGCGGCCGGTAGCGGTGTTGTCATGGGAGAAAGTGGTCGTATTCTCACCGCCTACAGCATCGTCGCCGATCCCAATACGAAACAACCATATAATCGTAATAACCGTGTCTTGATCGGGCTGAATCGGTCGGGGAAGTACGATGGTAGGGCTCTGCAGGATTGGTATCTGGCCAGAGTCGTGCGTACCGATGCCCAGCGTGATCTGGCAGTTCTGCAAATTTTCGCTATGCAGGATGATTCACCTTTACCCAACAGCTTTCACTTGTCTCCTGCGCCCACCCAAAGCGTGGAAACCTTGAAAAAGGGTGATCCGCTGGCAGTTATCAGCTTTATGGCCTCAGGAGGAACGCAGCAAGAGGTGGGAAGAGCCTTGACGATCGGTCAGGGTTCGGTACTTGGTTTTCTCCCCGATTCCCGCCTGGATGTTGCTAAGGGGTGGATCGAGAGTGATATCGCCCTTACCCTCAGTAACCTGGGGGGGCTGGCTCTTGACGAGCAGGGTAAGCTTGTGGGGCTGTATACGGGTGCCCGTTCGGGTGATGCAGATACACCCGGCTCATTACTCCGCCCTATCGATCTGGCGGATGCGTTACTGGTTGGGGTGCGATAAGCCCTCCTGCCTCTGTTTTTCCCTTCAATTTACGCTATTCAACCATGCGCGCGCCGTCGTTTGATGAGGGCGCGTTTGATTTGTTGCCAAAAGGCGCGGATGGCCGGTTCCTCCTCAGGCGTGATCGGCGTAGGACTGTAGCGGGCCTGGAGAAAGCGCTGTGTAAGCTGATGGATATCTTCTGTGACTTCGGGGAGGTGCTTGCTGAGGAGGGGTTCGTATTCGTTGGGGGTTTGGTGCGGTTGGCGGGCAATGCCCTGTTTGGCGGCGCGGCGCAAGGTGCTCAGGTAATAGTAACGGGTACGTTCTGTGGGCGTGAGGGCACGCAGACGAATGAATCTTCTCGCTATCTCGAGCGAAGGTGGGAACGTGTCGTGTAGGAAGGTTGGGACACGAAGATGGGCGCGTGATGTTTTTAAGAGTGTAGTGGTATGTCGACGCAGCCGCTGCAACCATCCCCGTAATTTCAGCCACCAGGCACGGTCCCACAAGCGCAGGATGCCACGTCGCGCCAGAAATGCCAGTAAGAAATAGGCAATTACCAGGAAGGCAAGCGCCCAAAAAACAGCTCCGCCTGCCCAATCGGGAAGGGAGAGGGTGGGGAGGATTGGCGGGGGCGAATGAGGGGCAGGAGTAGGAATGGGCTCAAGGGGACGAGGCTGGGGTGAAGGTGCTTTACTGCCCAGCAAGCTGTAGATCAAATTTAATACAAGGGCAAACAGGGCAAAAAACAGGAAATAAAGATAGAGGATGGCGCGAAGCAAAGCGGAAAGGATGATGGCCAGTCCCAGAGAGGAGCCAAAGGGAAGCAACGAGGCCACCAACCCGACACCAAGAATCAATATGATGGCGCGTCGATGCCATTTTGCTGTGACCAGGGCGATACCGGGAATGCGTTCTCGTTGCCAGCGTGCCCGCAAGACAGCCAAACGCGCCTGGCTATGCAGGATCAAGCCGCCGAAGAAGTAGATGAGTAAGGCAATGATGAGCTCGGAGGAAACGCCCAGGGTACGTAGTCCAAGCCACTGGCCGGGCTGAGGATTGAATTCGACCCGACTCAAGGCCGCGAAGAAGACCAAGAGGATGCCCCCAATCAACCATGATTCGTTGAATCTTGCGACAAGATGTTGGCGGTCGCGGGGAACGGCCTGTATCCAACCCCGTTCTCTCCCCAGCTTTTGATAGTCGACCAATTCATCGGCCGACAATCCCAAATCGATAAAAATCAAGGCGAGAGAACCGGCAAAGCGCCAGCCAATGATGGTGAGAATGCTACTCACGATAAAGGGTAAATCGAAGAAACTACCAGGATTTGTGAGCCAATTCTGCAGCGTTGCCTGCGTAAAGGTCTGACGCTCGATGAACCACATCAGGGCACGCAGGATCACGAGAAGAAGAGCGATTTCTCCCAGCTGCGTGCGGACATCGCGGTACCAGCGATGCTGTGGTTTAGCCAGCCACAATCTTGTATAAACCGCCTGTAGGGTAACGAGAATGAAGAAAGGCAAGAGGGCAAAATAGCGGGATTCCTGGCTCACAAGGTGGATAAGCGTGAGAGGGCCCAACAAAAAGGCGCTGCTCACCGCCGCGATGAGCAGGGGGCGCAAGAGGTCGCGTTGCCAGGGAGCATCTTCCAAGGCTGCCAGGTCTGCCTGTTCTTCAGCAGGATCGGGGATATCAGAGGGCTCTTGTGCGGGTTGGCTCACCATCTCTCTAATACCCCCGCTCTGGCGCCAATTCCTTGTTCAAGAAGCAAATAATGCCGGCAGCAACCCCGCGTCCGACCACATCAGCATGGTCGACCAGCAAGGTACGATCTCCTCCCAAAAATCCGACTTCGATGATGGCCGCCGGGGTCGTCGGCGCGATACGCTGAAATGCATGATATTCGAACATGTCGCTGGTTTCGGTATTGGGATGAATACTCAGGCCGGTCTCCTTACCGTATTCCTCTTCAAGGCAGGTTTTGAGGACTTCATCCTTTTGCGGAATGGCCGACTCTTCCGGCACCGCCACTTTGAACCCGCTCAACGGTACACAAGAATCAGCATGGACCGACACCAGGGTGTCCACCTCAAGCCCTTCCAGGACTGAATCATATTCATCCAATATTTGCACGGAGATACCGGCTTCGCGCAGCAAAGTCGCAGCCTGATTTGTGACCGCTTCGTTGATCATCACTTCCATGAGGCCATCATCGCACATGGCACCTGTATCAAAACCACGATGCCCGGAAATCAGGGCGACTGAGGGTTTAACCGCTTCGGGCGCGGCAAATAAGCGAGAAAGGCGTACACTCACCTCTGAACGCGTCAAACGGCCCTGGGAGACGCTCCAGGCCACGACGATAACGAGTAAAAGCATCGTCATGAGCCACAGGCGCAACAACCATAGCTGCAACAAAGCAAGGCGCTGCCTATCCATATCCCTATTGTCCACAATTTGCCGCCACCTGCCAAATGCACATTCTGGAGTCACGCATCCTTGACAATTCCCGCAACCCCTCGCATAATCGATGGTTGCGACTGCTATCCGTGCTTGTGCTTTGTTGCTGCAGACGGGGAGCTTATCGCAACCCCACAGAAATTCCATTCACAAGGTAAACTAATGATCGAACTCGGACAGCTCCTTCAGCAAACACGCATCGATCAAGAGCTCAGTCTCGCTGATGTCGAGGCAGAAATCCGTATCCGCCAAAAATATCTAGAAGCACTTGAACAAGGCGATTGGGATGCTCTTCCCAACCGCGCCGTGGCCAAGGGCTTTTTGCGAAGCTATGCGCGCTTCCTCAAGCTGGAAGACGACCCTCAAGTTCAGGCCGTCTTTGCCAGTTCCACCGTCACTCCTGAGCCCATTTCTCACCCCGAAGAAGAGGACATTCACCCCACGAGCTATCTGCCCGTCGAAATTGCCCTCAATGGGAAAAGTGCTCTCAGGCGTTGGCCCGGACGCAATGTCTTGCGTTTTGTTCTGGCCTTCGTACCGGTTTTGGTTTTGGCATTTTTGCTCTATCGCTATGCTCTTCCCGTCCTGCTCAACCGACCCAGTACGGCTACGGTTGTGGCCGTTGTTGACACCCCCCTTCCACCTGTAGGAACACCACCCAGCACACCTGTCATTCTTGTAGGGGCCACCGACACCCCCTTAGCCAGCCCGACAACGCAGCTACCCCCTACCTACACTCCCACACCACGTCCTACCGCCACACCCACCATCGAGGCTACTGCCACCTTGACGATGACCGCCACACCGACCCAGGCACCCACCTTCGCTCCCATCAAGGAAATTACCCTCACTTTGAAAGTCAATCAGCGCGCCTGGGTGCGCGTTGTCACAGATGGCGTGCTTCAGCTCCAGAACAACCTTGATCCTGGTGCTGAATATACCTTTACCGCACAAGAATGGCTGCAAATGCGTGCTGGCAATGCCGGTGGTGTTTCTCTCATCCTCAACGGTGAGCCGCTTGAACCCCTGGGTGAGCCCGGTGAAGTCGTGGATTATGTGTGGAGTATCGACGGGGATCGCATCATCCGCACCACGCCCACGCCTGAACCCACCGAAACTCCCGCTCCCAGCGAAACCCCTGCTGCTTCCTCAGAATTGACCACTACCGTCAATTCGTCCTGAGTTCCCTTTCATGTCTTCATCCAAACACCATCCCACCTACTATCTCCTTACCTTGGGTTGTCCCAAGAATCAAGTCGATAGCGATAGTATGGCGGCCTTACTCGATCGGCAGGGTTACCGTGCCATAGACAATCCCCGCCGCGCAGATGTACTCATCGTCAACACGTGTGGTTTTCTCGCCGCCTCACAGGCAGAATCGCTCGATACGCTGCAAGACTTGAGCGAAAACAAACGGCGTAAGCAGATCCTCATCGCTGCCGGTTGCATGGCTGAGCGCAATAGCAAGGACATCCTCGCTGCTGTACCGGGCGTCGATGGTGTTTTGGGCACCCGTCGCTGGATGGATATCGTACGTCTTGTGGATCGACTGCGCCAAGGCCGGCACAAACGACAATTTGGCAAAATTCAGCTCTTGGGAGAGCCCACAGATGAGCCGGAGTCTGTCGTCCCCCGCTTAGCTCCGCAACGTGCCAGCGCCTATTTGAAGATCAGCGATGGCTGCAATGCGCCCTGCGCTTTCTGCACAATCCCCAGTTTCAAAGGAAAATTACGCTCACATCCCCTGGAAGCCCTTGTTGCCGAAGCACAAACCCTGGTGGCTGCCGGCGCCAGAGAGCTCATCGTCGTAGCGCAGGATACCACCGACTACGGTCGTGATTGGGGAAAGCCCGACAGTCTGGCGTCCCTTTTGCAGGCAATTGCCACGCGCACTAGTAACCTGCATTGGTTGCGACTCATGTACGCCTACCCTGGCCATATCTCCGACGCACTTATCGAGACCATGGCCACGACTCCTCACATTCTTCCCTACCTCGACCTCCCTCTGCAACACGGCCATCCCGATACGCTCAAGCGCATGCGTCGTCCCAGCAACATCGAGATGGTGTTGGGCACGATCGATAAACTACGCGCGGCCATGCCTGATATCGCCCTCCGTACCACCTTTATTGTCGGTTATCCTGGCGAAACCGAAGCAGAATTTCAGGGCCTGCTCGACTTCATCGAAGCCATCCAATTTGATAAAGTCGGTGCCTTCCCCTTTAGTCCCGAACCAGGAACACCTGCCGCTACTCTCCCCGACCAGGTCCCTGATGAGCTTAAACAAGAGCGTTGGGAGCGGCTTATGGCCCTGCAACAGGAGATTTCTCTACGACGTAACAAGGCACAAATAGGCCGCACCCTCGAAGTTCTGGTCGAGGGTTACGGCGATGGTGTTACCCTCGCCCGTTCCTATCGTGATGCCCCCGAAGTAGATGGCTATGTTTTGATTCCTGCAGAGCTTCCCCTCGAAACTTTTGTTGAGGTACGCGTGAGCGGCGCTCTCGAATACGATCTCATCGCAGAGCCTCTTGCCCAGACAGCCGCCTCCGCTTCGCTGCAGGTCGATTCACTAACGCTCACCTAACAGGGTCAGGAGTGGTTATTTCGCCCCCACAGACGCGCCCAGAGACCACTTTTCGGTTTAGAAGCTACCTGGTTTTCAGACAGGGGTTGCTCCTCCATTAAGGGAGTGGGCGCGGGGGCCGGGGCAATGTCTTCGGGGGGAGTAACGTCAGCGGGTGGGGTGACCGGTGGCGGGGGAGTAGGGCTGACCGTCCGGTTCGAGATAGAGTCCAAACGGCGCTGGAGTTCGAATAGAGAGGACTCCATTTGGCGCATTCGCTCCCGTTCCACCGTGCGCGAACCATCGATTTCTCGCTTCAGTTCATACAATTTCCGCTCTGCTTCCAACATGCGCTCCCGCAAACGGCTATTCTCTTCTTTAAGATTGAAATTATCTTGTAAAAGCACGCCTATAAGCTGGCGCTCCGTGTGTTGGCCACTGAGAAGCATCTGTTGGCTGTCTGAGAGCACATCCAGGGCACTTGTCAGCAATTGTGTGGCATCTGTTTGGGCCAGGGAGGATGCCCCAGAAAGAGGGCTGAGCGCCATGGACTGGGCAGGTTCAGGTTCTGGTATCAAAGTAGATTGCTCTTCTTCAACATCCTCCGGAGAGTCATGCCCTGCAGAGAGCCTATTTTGGACTTCAGCATGGGTAAGGCCGTTTTTTAAGAAAGTTTGGATCTGGGCCAAAAGTTGTACATCGGCCCGTGAATAACGCCGGTGCTTGCCCCCCGCCCATTCATCGGAATCGTGCTTGCCGGCCGCTACGGAAAGGAATTTGCTATATTGTTGGGACCAGCGACGCAAGGTGGAGGCAGAAATGCCCAAGAGATCAGCTACTTCGGAAGGACGATAAATCTGGGTAGACATGATAACTATAGCTTACTCCACAACCTCGTATGCGCCCTCCACAATCTCACCTTCGATATCGGTGGATTCTCCCCGCACATCTGCACGATATTCCTCGACGATGTCAGGGGGACAGGCGCTGATAAAATATTGTAATCCCAGCCAAAGCGCAGCCAAATCATCCAACTGCCCCAAGCCGGGGATGAAATCAGGAATGATATCAATCGGTAACAGCAAGTAGGCTCCCACCAAGGCGGGGAGACCGAAACGCAACAGGCGATTGATGCGACGATCGCGAATAAGATACCAGGTGATGCGGATGTTTTCGAACAATTCGAAGAGCGAATTTGGCTTGTTTCGGGGAGGAGATTTACTCATAATTCCTCCAAAGGTAGGAATTTCCTAATAAAAAGTGTGTTTCACTCATCCTACCACACTCAAATCGCTCATGCAAGCGCTTCTCAGGGCGAGAAGTAATAGGCAAATTGAGCATCCATGGGGCTGGTTCGCCTTGAAGAGAGGGCAATTCGCCGCAGAATCGCTTCCAAGAGGGCGCTTTGGGCGTAAAAACAGGGCTGAGTGCAGGGGTGCCGGCTGGAGTTTTCTCTCCCGACGTCTTTTTATCACCTTCGCGCCGCAGGGCGCGAGATAAAAGTGTTCATTCTAGTGCACCCTTCCTCTTCTCAACGCTTGGGGGCGACCATCAATTTAAGCTACAATAGGCGGGGCGCAAACTATTTCCCCCACTCTCCCAATCCCCTCTCAACTTCTCTTTTCATTTTACCAACGGACAACCATCATGACCTCCTCCCTTCTTATCCAACACGCCGATCTTTTGGTGACCATGGACGATGAACGTCGCCAGATACCCGATGGAGGCCTTTACGCCGAAGATGGCGTAATCATGCAGGTAGGCCCGACCTCCACGCTGCCTACGACCGCTGACACGGTGATTTCTGCCCGAAACCATGTCGTCATTCCCGGCCTCGTCAATACCCATCATCATCTCTATCAAACCCTGACACGCGCCGTGCCAGCCGCCCAAAATGCCGATCTTTTTCATTGGCTGAAAACGCTCTATCCCATCTGGGCGGGTCTCACGCCTGAGGCGGTTTATGTGTCGGCCAAACTGGGGCTAGCCGAAATGATGCTCACAGGCTGCACTACCTCCTCCGACCACCTCTACATTCTCCCCAATGGTAGTCGTATCGATGACGAAATTCAAGCGGCGGTGGAATTGGGCATTCGCTTTCATGCCGCGCGCGGTTCCATGAGTCTGGGCGAATCGAAGGGCGGTTTGCCTCCCGACAGCGTGGTGGAAGAGGAGGACGATATCCTGCGCGACTCACAACGCCTGATCGAGACGTACCATGAGGCTCAGCGCTACGGTATGGTGAGAGTGGTGCTGGCGCCCTGTTCACCTTTCTCGGTCACTCCTGATCTGATGCGAGAAAGTGCGGCGATGGCGCGCAGCTATGGCGTGCACTTGCACACCCACCTCGCCGAGACCCTGGATGAAGAGGAATTTTGCCTGGAGCAGTTTGGCCGCCGTCCTGTCGAGTACGCCGAAGATTTGGGCTGGGTTGGAGATGATGTGTGGCATGCCCACGGTGTTCATATCAACGCCCAGGAGATCGAGCTTTTTGCTCAGACCGGCACAGGCGTTTGCCATTGTCCATCCTCCAACATGCGCCTGGCCAGCGGCATTGCTCCGGTCAAGCCCTACTTGCGTGCCGGTGTCAACGTGGGTCTGGGCGTAGACGGCAGTGCCAGCAATGATAGTGGCCATCTCCTCAACGAAGCACGTATGGCCATGCTTCTGCAGCGCGTCAGTGGCGATCCTGCCGGTCTGAGCGCTGAAGAGGCGCTTTGGATTGCTACACGTGGTGGGGCACAGAATTTGGGCCGGGATGATATCGGCTACCTGGCACCGGGCATGGCCGCGGATATTGCCGCTTATCGCCTCGACACCATCGACTTCGCCGGCGGTCTACATGATCCCATGGCCGCCCTCGTATTCTGTGGGCCGGTCAAGGCTGACTGGCTGATCGTCAATGGTCGGGTACGGATCATGGATGGGCATTTTATCGATCTCGACCTTCCCCCCCTCATTCAACGTCACAATGCGATTGCCAAAGCCCTGGTCAATGGCGCTTAGGAAAGATCATGACAGAACTTTTGATACGTAACGGAAATATCGTCACCGAAACCGAAGTTATTTCGGCCGATCTCTTGATTCGAGACGAAACCATCGCCGCCATCGGTCGCGATCTTCCAACCTCCTCCACCTGCAAAATCATCGATGCCTCAGATTGTTACGTGCTTCCCGGCATCATCGATCCCCATGTCCATATCCAGCTTGATACGGGTGTCTTTCGCACGGCTGACGACTGGCAAACAGGCACTGCCACCGCCGCCTTAGGCGGTGTGACCACGGTCATCGACTTTGCCACCCAGTTTCCGGGCCAGGACACACAACAGGCTGTTGCCAACCGGCACCGGGAGGTTTTGGGTGTGCAAAGTACCGATCTTGCTGCCCTACGCCAGCGTCCTCTCTCTGTACCCCACCAGCCTCATATCGATTACGCCCTGCATTGCATGCTCACAGTGTTGCCTGAAGAGGACGATGAGCTGGACCGCTGGATGGCCGATCTCAAACAAGCCGGCGTCAGCGCGATTAAAATCTACACAACCTACCGTCCCAATTACTATCAGGATGATGCCACCCTCTTGCGCTCACTACGGGCAGCCGCCCGAGCCGATATTGTCGTGATGGTGCACGCTGAAAATGATGCTATTGTCACTGCCGCGACTCAGGCTCTCGTACGTGCAGGGAAGACATCTTTGGCTTACCACGGCCGCGCGCGTCCCGCCCTGGCCGAAGTCGAAGCTGTGCATCGCCTGCTTTTCCTTGCCGATGAAGCTCGTTGTGAACTCTACGTCGTGCATAATTCGGTGGGGCGTAGCGTCGAACTCATTGCCGAAGCCCGTCAGCAAGGACAGCGTGTACACAGCGAAACCTGTCCCCAGTATTTGCTTTTGGATGAGCGAAAATATGAGGGGGAGGATGCCTGGCGTTTCATCATGCAGCCCCCCCTGCGCGATCCTTATCAGCCTGCCCACATCTGGCAATTGCTGGCAGAAGGGGCCGTGTCGGCGATCGGTACCGACCATTGTGATTACACCCTCGCCCAAAAGCTGGGACTACGTCCCTGGCATGATGAGGAGGTGGAATCAGCCATGGCAGCGCTCTCTCAGGCGCAACGAGACGTCATTATCGCTCGCTATGGCCTGTTCGATGGACGCCAGCGAACCCTCCCTGAAGTAGCACACTATCTCGGGCTGGATGTAGAAACGGCCCAGGCCCTTGAAGAAGAGGGCATGCGGCGATTGCAGGCCCATCAGGAAGCACTGCAAGCAGCCAGCACCGCTTTAGAAGCCATCGACTGGGATGCCGTTCGTGCTGATGCCCAAACAGTGGGTGGTCCCCGCCTGCCTTTCACACAAACACCGGGCGGGCTTCCCGGTCTGCAAACGGCACTTCCCTTATTGGTGACTTACGGCGTCGAGGCCGGTCATATCACCTGGCCACATCTGTTGCGCCTGATGAGCACCAACCCCGCCCGTATTTTCCGCTTATACCCGCGCAAAGGGCACTTGCAGGTCGGCGCCGATGCCGATGTTGTCATTTATGACCCTCGCGGTGAGGGTGAGATCAGCGATGCCGAGCAAGCGACAGTGGGTGGATTCACGCCCTACGCGGGGATGAAAGTACAAGGGCGGGTACGCGATACGAT
>JAADFV010000168.1 GCA_013152695.1 Chloroflexota bacterium
AAACAGGTGAGCCTATCGCCTGGCTCACCTGTTATGATTATCCTACCGCTTATTTTCAGGAACAAGCAGGGGTAGACATGATCCTGGTAGGGGATAGTTTGGGGATGACGATGTTGGGTTATGATAGCACCTTACCGGTCACTATGAACGACATGATCCGGCACACTCAGGCTGTACGCAGGGGTGCACCCACAGCTTTTGTCATTGGCGATATGCCTTACATGAGCTATCAGCCCAGCATAGAAACCGCCATCCGCAATGCCGGCCGCTTTATGGCCGAAACTGGCTGCGATGCCATCAAGCTGGAAGGCGGGGCAGAAATGGCAGACCGCATTGCCGGGATTGTCGCCGCTGGTATCCCCACCATCGGACATCTCGGGCTCACGCCACAAAGCGCCAGCGCCCAGAGCGGCTTTCGTGTACAAGGTAGGGGTGCACAACAGGCCAAGAAAATCCTGGATGATGCCAAAGCACTGGAAGAGGCCGGCGCCTTCGCCATCCTATTGGAACTGGTGCCAGATCGACTATGCAAGCTGATTACGGAACGCGCCGAAAATTGTCTGATCTTCAGTCTCGGCTCCGGCCCCGATGCCCATGGCCAACTTCTGATTTACCACGATATGTTTGGGCTTTATCCTAAATTCAAACCGCGTATGGCAAAAGTCTTCGGTAATGCCGGCGAAGTCATCCTCAAGGGGCTCCAGCAATATGTTCATGAGGTCAAAGCCAAAGACTTTCCTGAACCCGAACGATATTTTGATATGAAAGATGAGGAGTACGAAGCACTTCTCGCCATGTTAGACTGATCTTCGGAGGATACCATGGATCAACTCCGTGAAAAGCTGGCCATTCCTGGCGATCGCCTGGATGAAATCAACGCCGTTTTGCTCAATCCAGAGGAACGAGTGATCAATGATTTCCTGGCTGTGGTCGCCAAATATGGTACGCCCGAGGAGATCAATGCCAAGGCGCGCGCCGCTCGTTCTCTGCCCCGGCTGATGGAGCGCTTGCACACAGTGCGGCATGAATACGTGGCCGATCTGGAATGGCTCATCGAGCGTCGTGATGAGGGTGCTTTCATCTCCGTGGCTGACTATCGCCGCCAGGTACTCGGACGCCGGGCCGACACCACGCATTTTGCTGATGATTATGCCGTCACCCTCGAAATTAGTGCCTGTCAATACTTCCCTTGGCTGATTCAAGCGGCGCAACGAGCCATCGCTGAAAGTAAGCTCATGCCTGCCCGCTTTATTCGTGTGCGCAAGATGAAGGAACAGGAGGCCGATGGCGATCTTCTCGCCTTTGCCGCGGCCATGCAAATCATCGGCGCTTCCTACGTCGAGACCCTCGACACCAAGGGCACCGATGGTTCCAACATCCATCTCGGCGGCCCGGAGACGATCACCGGCTACTTTGGCGGTGTAGGACAGCCCAACGACCATGCCCTGCAATGGCTGGATGAATTCCTGTACTACTTTACCAACTACGGCGTCACCCAGGTGCTTAACATCAATCCTGGAACCGTTCTTTTGGGCTATTTCTTGCATCGCATCGGTGTAGATATCGAATTCAAGATTTCTGTTTTCATGGGGAATGACAATCCTTACGCGGCCTTGTGGACCCTGTTGGGGGCCAAGTTGTTCGCGCGGGATGACGGTACGACACCCTTGATCGGTTTCAATTGGAGCAATTCCATCAACAACGAGACCATGGAAATCACCGCCCAATTCCGTAAAGAACTGGGCTTCGAAGATATCGTACGCTTCGAGCATCACATTGTCGAAACCTACAAAAGCATCGTGCGGCAGCCGTACAACCGCCGGGAAGAGCTGCTGGAAATTGCCGACCACGTAGCCAACATTTCCGCCAAACATGAAGGCGGTGACCCTGAAATCGAACAAAAACGCGAACACCCTTCCGACATCCTCGATTATTTCCGGGACAAGGAAGAAATTATCGCCTCGGGAGACTGGGATCATCTCACTCTAAACTTCATGGACAAGTTTGATGCCCTGAACAAGACGGCCTGGGCACTTACGGAACGAGGATTGAGTTTTATCGCTGCCAAAAATCTGCATCGCTGAGCGCGCCTCCACCATCTTATGACCGAACCAGCATCCTCAACCTCCGCTGAAATCACTGCCGAAAGCCTGGCTCAGGCCGAAACCTTGATCGATCTGCACTTGACGCCGCAAGAACGCGCTTTGATGCTGGAAGGGCTGGCAGAACAGCGCCGCAAATATGCGCGCCTGCGTGAGGTGGAGATAGCCAACGACCTCCCTCCCGCCCTCCTCTTTCGGCCCGACCTCCTCACGGCGGTACCCAACCCCAAGCCAGCGCCAACGCCCGTCTGGCAAACCGATGCTGACCTCAGCGCCCCTGCCGATCTCGAAGAGCTGGCATTTTGGCCCCTCACCCACCTGGCCCGGCTCCTCCACAGCAGACAGGTTAGCGCCGTCGCCCTCACGGAAATGTATCTGGAGCGCTTGCAGCGCTACGACCCCCTCCTGCATTGTGTCGTCACCCTCACGCCAGAGCTCGCCCTGGCCCAGGCCCGCCGCGCCGACGCCGAACTGAGCGCCGGACACAGTCGTGGCCCCCTGCACGGCATTCCTTACGGCGTCAAGGACCTGCTGGCGGTAAAGGGTTATCCCACCACCTGGGGCGCCACTCCTTTCCGCGAACAGGTCTTGGACGAAAATGCCAGCGTCGTGCAAAAACTAGAGCAGGCAGGCGCAGTCCTCCTGGGCAAACTCAGCACCGGCGCTCTGGCCTGGGGCGATGTCTGGTTCGGTGGCACCACCCGCACACCGTGGAATCCTGACGAGGGTGCGAGCGGATCTTCCGCCGGACCCGCTGCAGCCACCGCCGCCGGCCTCGTCGCTTTTGCCATCGGCACCGAAACCTGGGGCTCCATTGTCTCACCGGCCACACGCAACGGTATCAGTGGCCTGCGCCCCACCTTTGGCCGCGTCAGTCGCCACGGCGCCATGGCCCTGAGCTGGAGCATGGATAAAATCGGGCCGATGTGTCGTACAGCCGAAGATTGCGCCTGGGTTTTTGCCGCCATCCATGGCCCTGATGGCTTCGATCCGACGGTCGTAGCCCGGCCCTTTGCCTGGAATCCCAAACAGGATATCTCCTCCTTGCGCATCGGTTATCTCCAAGCCGATTTTGCCCAAGACTACCGTGGTCAGGCCAACGATCAAGCCACCCTGCAAGTTCTGCGGGACCTGGGCTGCCAGCTCATTCCCTTCTCCTTGCCCGAGCTCCCCATCGACGCCCTCTCCATCATCCTCAATGCCGAAGCCGCGGCTGCGTTCGACGAACTTACTCGCAGCGGCCAAGACGATCTGCTCGTACGCCAGAGCAAAGATGCCTGGCCCAACGTCTTCCGGCAGGCGCGTTTCATCCCCGCCGTCGAGTACATTCAGGCCAACCGTGTGCGTATGCTGCTCATACAAACCATGAACGAGCTTATGACCGACATCGATCTCTATCTCGCTCCGTCCCTGCATGGTGACAACCTCCTCCTCACCAACCTCACCGGCCACCCTGCCGTAGTGGTACCCAACGGCTTTGCCGATGATGGCTTGCCCACCACCATCACCTTCATAGGCCAACTTTACGACGAAGCAACGCCTCTCACCGTGGCCCATGCTTACCAGGGCGCTACAGATTTCCACACCCAACACCCGCGCTTGACCCCACCCTGAGATGCTCATGTCTGAACCCACCGTTTCTATCCATCATTTATGTAAATCATTTGCTGAGGTCAAAGCCGTTGCCGATGTCTCGTTCGATGTCTATCCCGGCGAGATATTCGGCTTGTTGGGCCCCAATGGCGCCGGTAAAACTACCACCATCCGCCTTATGCTCGATATCTTTCGGCCCGACCGGGGTACGGTACAGATTTTTGGGGGAGCGTTGACCGAAGCGGCCAAGAATCGCATTGGCTACATGCCGGAAGAGCGGGGGCTTTACCGTGATCTCAAACTGGAACCGACGCTGGTCTTCCTGGCCATGCTCAAAGGCTTGAGCGAGAAGCAAGCGCGCAAACAGTTGGAAGGCTGGTTGAAACGCCTGGACCTGTGGGACCACCGGCAAAAGAAAATCCAGGATCTGAGCCGAGGAATGCAGCAGAAGGCTCAAATCATTGCCACGCTCGTGCACGAGCCAGACCTCATTGTCGTCGATGAACCTTTTTCGGGCCTCGATCCGGTCAACACCCGTCTCGTGAAAGATATCATGCAGGAGCAGCGCCAGGCTGGCAAGACCATCATCATGTCAACCCACCAGATGTACCAGGTCGAGGCCTTGTGCAATCGCATCGTCCTCATCGATAATGGTCGTTCTGTCCTCTACGGGGAGGTCGAACGGATCAAGCAAGAGTTTACGGCAAATGCTGTCATCGTAGAGGGTACTGGGGATTTCGAACATCTGCCCGGGGTGGAAGAAAAAAGGCGGGAAAATGGTGCCTGGCACCTGATCCTGGCTCCAGGTGTCGCCCCCCAGCAAATCTTACAGACCTTGGTTACGCAAGAGGGTGCCGAAATACGCCGTTTCGAGCTGGAACAGCCTTCTTTAGAAGACATTTTTCTGGCCACAGTGCAAGGTGGCGCCCCCGCAAAGTTGAGGGAGATACCTGATGCCTAAATGGTTGATTATCGCCCGTATGGAGTACCTTAAACTGGTACGGCGCCGGGCATTTCTCCTCGCAACATTGGGACTGCCTCTACTCATCATTGCGGTGATCACGTTTTCTATCGTCTCGGTGCAACGAGGTTCAGGCGAGCAGGTCCCCCTCGCCTACGTGGATGAAGCAGGCATTCTTCCAGACAAAGCCGAGCTCATCTCCCCTCCGGAGGGCCAGGTTCGCATTCTGCGATTTAGCGATCAAGCGAGCGCGGCCGAAGCCCTGGCCAAGGGCTCGATCCAGGCATTTTATCTCTTTCCTCCCGACTATCTGCGCACACGCCAGTTACAGCTTTTCTATTGGCAAAAGGCCCCAAGTGACGACGTCAAACATCAGTTCAACCAGTTCATCCGGGAGCAACTTGCCAGCCAGCAGCCACCGGCCGTCCGAAAACGCCTGGTAGAGGGCATGAATCTTGTCATCCTCTCCGCTTCAGGGCAAAAACAGACCAAGGTTGATGCAATGATTGCCTTTCTCATGCCCTTTGCCATTGGGATGGGATTTGTCTTTGTTGTCATCGGCTCGGCGGGATATCTGCTGCAAGCCGTTTCTGTTGAAAAAGAAAATCGTATGGTCGAAGTATTGTTCACTTCGACCTCTCCCTTGCAACTGATTGCCGGCAAAACACTCGGTTTGCTGGCGGTTTCGCTCACTCAGGTGGCCATCTGGGGGTCGACGGTCCTCCTCGCCCTGCTGTTCAGTATCCATTATTTTGATTTTCTGCAAAATGCACACATGCCCTGGTCGGCCCTGCTCGTCATCCTTTTGTACTTTTTGCCTACCTATGCCATTGTCGCCGCTATCATGGTGACGATTAGCAGCGTCACCAGCGAATTACAGCAGGCCCAGCAAATCGCCGGTTTTGTCAATATCCTCTTTCTCCTGCCCTTCTTCTTTGTTGCCTTTCTTTTCGTCGATCCCAACAGCCCCTTGCTGATCGCCTTAACCCTCTTTCCCACTACTGCCTTCACGACAGTGGCCATGCGTTGGGGCGTCACCGTCATTCCCTTCTGGCAACTGGCTACCAGTTGGTTGCTGGTATGGATCACAGCGCTGGCAGGAGTTTTCATCGCCTCCCGCGTCCTCCGCACGGCTATGCTACGTTATGGCCA
>JAADFV010000169.1 GCA_013152695.1 Chloroflexota bacterium
GCCAGTCTCTTCCGCCGCCATCGACAAGCCTAGAGACGTCCCTTATGTGGTGGAGATGGCAGCGGCCTGTTGTGGTGGGATGGAGGCTTTCCGCGAGCGTCCCAACATGTCAATCAGCATCTCCCCGGTCAGTCCGCTCGAGTTTACCGAAGATGTTGCCGGCGCCATCATTGCCGTGGCTCAATCAGGGGCGATATTTTATCCTCTGCCGGCGCCATCGCTTGGTGCTACCGGCCCCGTAACCATGGCCGGCGCCCTGGCCCAGCAGCATGCCGAGATCTTGGCCAGTTTTGTCATCACTGCTGCTGCCCGGCCAGGTACCCCTGTTGCCTATTGCTCGCGTATCAGCCCCATCGATATGCACACGGCAGTCTCTTCCTGGGGCGGGCCAGAGGTGGGCATGACCGGCGCCTGTGCCGCTCAGCTTGCCCATCGATTAGGCTTACCGTGTGATGCCTACGGCCTCTGCACCAGTTCTGAGGCCCTCGATCCTCAGTTTGCCTACGAACGGCTGGCAAACGCGCTCGTACCTGCCCTGGCCGGGGTCGATATCTTGTCCGGTGTCGGTAATGCGGGGGGGCTCAATGGCGGATTTGAGGTTGCCGTGATCGACGACGAGATCATCAGTCTGATCAAGCACATCGTCGCCGGCTGCGAGGTAAACGAGACGACCCTGGCTTACGATGTCATGAAGGAGGTCATCCCCAAGGACGGTGTTTTCCTGGCTGAGCTGCACACGGTGCAGCAGGTGCGCCAGGGGGCGTTGTGGCTCCCCACCCTCAGCGCCCGTGGCGGCGACGTGATAACACAAGCCAGAGCGAAAGTACAAGAGATATTGCAAACCCACCAGGTCGAACCCTTGCCAGATGACGTCAATCGTCACCTGGATGAGATCATGGCCCGGGCACACCGGGATTTAGTAAGCGATTGAGAGGAGGTGGTCCTATCGAGCGATAAACAATGAACATAGCCACGTGATTTCAAACCATGATTGACCTGAAAGAGAGGAAGAACACCATGAAAACACGAACTCTATGGCTGATCGGCCTGGTAGCCATTCTCAGCCTGATGATTGTAGCCTGTGCCCCTGTTCAGGCGCCCCAAGCACCTGCGGCGACTGAAAAGCCGGCGGAGCAAGCTACCACTGCACCCGCTCCTGAAGAAACTGGCCCCAAGATATTGCGCATCCGCCTTTATGGGGACATCCAGAATTTGGACCCGGCTTTCCAAATTTCGGAAAATGACACCATGGTCGCCAATGCCGTCATGAGCGGATTGGTGCGCTACTGCCCCAACTCCTATGACATCTGCAACGACCTGGCAGAGTCGATCACCCAGTCGGAAGACGGTAAGGTGATCACCTTCAAGTTGAAGGAAGGGGTTCAGTGGCAAAAAGGCTACGGCGAGGTGACCACAGAAGATGTCAAATACTCCTTCGAGCGCTTCATTGACCCCGACCTCAATGCCGCTTACGCCGACGACTGGGCCACCCTGGACCATGTCGAAATCATCGATAAATACAACGGCAAGATCATCTTGAAGGAACCCTTTGCGCCCTTATGGCACTCCACCTTGCCCGTAGGTAGCGGTACCATTGTTTGTAAGAAGTTTGTCGAAGAGATCGGCGTCGACAAATTCGCTACAAATATCATCGGTAGCGGCCCTTATATCTTCTCCGAATGGCGGCCCCAAGAGAAAGTCATCCTCAAGAAGAATCCAGACTACTTTGGCCCCGAACCGGTCTGGGATGAAATCCAGATGATCCCGATTGAGGACGACAAGACGGCCGAAGTTGCCCTCGAGGCAGGCGACCTGGATTGGACCCGGATCAGCATCGCCTCTGTAGAAAGATTCGAGAACAATCCCGATTTTCAGGTATGGAAAAAACCCTCGCTGCGCTATCGCTGGATTGCTCTCAACCTCGGCAATGAAAAGCTACAAGACATCAACGTGCGCAAAGCAATCATTTACGCCGTCGATGTGCCGAGCATCTTACAGGCAACTTACATGGGGCAAGTCGACCAGGAATACGCCCTGATTCCGCCCGGACTCCTCGGCTATTGGGCCGATGCCCCCCATCATGATCGAGATGTTGAGAAAGCCAAAGAATATCTGGCCAAAGCTGGTCTCACTACACTCGACTTGAGACTCGATCTGCAAGATACCACCGAGTACCGTACCTGGGGTGAAATCGCCCAGCAGAACTTGAAAGAGATCGGAATCAATCTGGAACTCAACCCCATGGAATCGAGTGCTTACTGGTCCACCAGCTTTGGTGAGGACGCGGTCAAGAACAACGAACTCTTGACCAGCAACTATTCCATGAACCCCGATCCAGCCTGGGCCACGATGTGGTTCACTTGTGATCAGGTAGGGGTCTGGAACACGCAGAGCTGGTGCAACGAACAGTTTGACGAGCTGCACCGTAAAGCCCTGGTCACCATGGACGATGATGAACGTGCCCAGATCTATATCGAGATGCAAAGGATATGGGACGAAGCGGCTCAGACCATTTGGATCACCCACGGCATGCAAACGTATGCCTATTCCCCCAAGATTAAACCGGCGACGTCACCGCACGGGAAACCTCAATACAACTACTTCGAGCCAGCTCAATAGGATGCTGTTCGATCCAGGCGCGATGTATCTCGGGCATGTCTCTTAGCCCGGGATACATCGCTCCCCCCTGAATAGCATGGAGAATCATTACTGTGCGCACATACATCATCAAACGTTTCGTAATGACCGTTCTCGTCCTTCTCCTGGTTACCGTCTATCTGACATTGCTGATCCATGTTGTACCCGGTGATGCTGCCAAAACCCTGTTGGGGCCTCGTGCTAACGCCGAACTAATCGCCAAGACACGTGCGGCCATGAATCTGGACAAGCCCATACTCGAGCAGATCGCTCTCGCTGTGTGGGATTTACTCCATGGCAGTTTCGGCACGGACGTTTTTACGGGGCGCTCCATCAATGAGATCGTCGGCGCCGCCCTACCCCACACCCTGATCCTGGCCTGGGCCAGTTTGGGGCTGGCTGTACTGATCGGCGTTCCCCTGGGTGTCTACTCGGCAACCCACCCAGATTCCTGGCTAGATCGAATAACGGCTATATTCTCGATTTCATGCATCACCATTCCTTCCTATGTTGGTGGGCTATTCCTGTTGTTGTTATTTGCGGTGCAGTTAAAAGTCATGCCGGCCATCGGCCTGGGCGAACGTGGTGACGTGCTGGATTACATCAAGCATCTGATCCTGCCTGCTGTGGCTTTGGCCATCACCTGGATCGGTTACCTGGCCCGTCTCGTGCGCGCCAGCCTGCTCGAAGTACTCAACCAGACTTACATTCGCGCCGCCATGGCCGCCGGGCTATCCCAGCGCCTGATCTTCTACAAGTATGCTCTTAAGAATGCCCTGATCCCGACCGTCGCTGTGTTGGGCATCGGTATCGGAAACCTGATGGGGGGAGCAGTGTTTGTGGAGCTGATTTTTAGCCGGCCGGGGATGGGTACGCTCATCTACAACGCCATTCAAAGCCGCAACTTCCCCATCGTGCGGGCAGGCGTGATGGTTGTTGCCTTTTTGTTTGTCGTTGCAAACCTGCTTGCTGATCTTTTATACACCTACCTGGACCCTCGGATCCAGCTAGACAAAGTGCGGGGTTAAAATGCAGTTCGTTGCCAGACCAACCAATCGTTATCAACAGTTTCTCGATCGCATCCCTGTTCTGGGGGACGTGCTCAGACGACCGCTGGGGGCTCTAGGAGCCCTGATTGTGTTCGGATTTATCTTCGTGGTTATCTTTGCTCCCCTCCTTGCCCGCTATGATTATGCTGCCCAGGATATTCCCAATATGCTCCAAGGCCCTTCGCGCGCACACTGGTTGGGGACAGACCACCTGGGACGCGATCTGTGGTCGCGTCTTATTTATGGCTCCCGTATCGCTCTTGGAGTCGCCGCGCCAGCGGTCGGTATTGCTTTGACTGCCGGCATTACTTTGGGGCTTATCGCCGGCTATCTGGGGGGAGTTGTCGACAATGTGGCACTTATTTTATTCGACTCAATACAAGCTTTTCCAGCAGTGATCCTCGCCCTGGCCATCTTGGCGCTATTGGGCCCATCCCTGGTCAATGTTGTTCTCGTCATTGGCCTGGCTTGGACTCCAGGCTATGCCAGGATCACCCGCGCCCAGGTACTTTCGGCCAAACAGGAACAATATGTCGAAGTCGAGCGTTCCTTGGGTGCCAGCCAAAAACGGATTCTCTTCCTGCATATTCTGCCCAATGTCATCGCGCCGCTTTTCATTTTGGCGGCGATGGATTTGCCTGTTGTGATCACCTTCGAAGCCGGTCTTTCTTTTTTGGGCCTGGGCGTGCGGCCACCAACACCCTCCTGGGGGGTGGTCTTGGCTGACGGATTCAACTTTATCCGCCAATCACCCTGGCCCATCACCTGGACGGGGCTGACCCTGATCATCACCACCCTGGGATTCACCTTGTTCGGAGAAACATTACGGGACGTACTCGATCCACGGCTTTCTGGTACGCGAGGTGTTTGATGACGAGGGAAATACTGCAAGTCAAAGATCTAGAAGTCAAATACCACACGCGTGAAGGCATCTTGACGGCGATCAGCAATGCCAGTTTTGACATTCAGCCGGGGGAGATCGTGGGTGTTGTGGGCGAATCGGGATGTGGCAAAAGCACCCTGGCCTCGGCCATGATGCGTCTCCTCCCCCCAAACGGCCAGATCAGTAAGGGGCAAATTCTGTTCCAGGGCCAGGATTTGCTCCAGCTTAGCGACGAAGAGATGCGTCGTTTGCGGGGTAGGGACATTGCCATGGTTTTCCAGGACGCGATGACCAGCTTGAACCCCGTTTTCAGCATCGAGCAGCAGATGATAGACGCCCAGAAAGCGCAAATGCCCGGCCAGGGGCATAAGTGGCAGGGCGTCTTGAGAGATCGGGCAATGAAGATG
Organism: Chloroflexota bacterium; assembly: GCA_013152695.1. Next base: position 4,977 of record JAADFV010000169.1, read on the forward strand.
CTGGAACGCGTCGGTATTCCTGATGTCGCAAGGCAGATCAAGCAATATCCTCACCAGTTTTCGGGTGGAATGCGCCAGAGGATCATGATCGCCATCGCCTTGCTCTCCAACCCTGCCTTGCTGGTCGCCGACGAACCGACATCGGCACTTGATGTCACCCTGGAAGCCCAAATTCTGGACTTGATCGTCGGCTTGCGACAAGAATTTGGTACCGCCATCCTGTACATCACTCACGACCTGGGCGTGATCGCGCGGCTTTGCGATCGCGTCATCGTCATGTATGCCGGCCGCATTGTCGAATATTGTGATGTCTTCAGCATTTTTGACGCACCAAAGCATCCTTACACGCAAGCACTTTTACGTTCCCACCCCTCATACAGCATGCGAGAACAGCGGCTACGAACGATCCGCGGACGGGTGCCAGACCTGCGAAACCTGCCTTCGGGCTGCAAATTCGCCCCACGCTGCGATCTCGCACGCGAGCTCTGCCACACTACGGAACCAGCATACCTCCAAGTTGATGGTCACTATGTGTTATGCCATGCTTACGACCCCACCTGGGATAAAGCCGCTCCGGCACTGGCCACACCAGCCCAAAGCCGGAAACCAGCAGCCATAAAAACCGCCAAGACGAACACTGACGATGAAGTAATCGTAAAAACAGTAGAGGTACGCACTTATTTTCGTGATCACGTTGCCTTCCTGGGCCAGATTCTGGGCCTGGGACAGGAGAGTGGGGCCGTACGAGCAGTGGATGGCGTAGACATTGCCGTGCATCGTGGTGAAACCCTGGG
>JAADFV010000170.1:0-3190 GCA_013152695.1 Chloroflexota bacterium
GCCAGGGAATGGTGAAATTCATGCCGGACATATGGCCGACAAAGAAGGTGGGGAGAGTATAGAGCTGTTGTTCCCGGCAGAGAGCGAAGAAGGTATCCAGCTTTTCCAGGCTCTCTGGGCGCAAGTTCCCCTCAACATCGGCAAAATCTGCTGTACGCAGGAAGAAGCGAACAGTATTCAGGCCCAGAGCTCGCATCTCTTGCAGGTCCCGAGCAATTTCTTCTGGATGCCAGTGAGACCACATTTCGATGGCTGTTTGCCGGGGCCAGTAATTAACGCCGATGGGATAGACGGGCTGACCGTGGCGGTCATGCAGGATGTGACGCGGCATGTTCTCGCTCCTTCCTCCAGATCAAGAGAAAGTGCCTGAAGCTTGAGCACAGGCACCTCAAAGGGATTTTGTCGCTATGCCAGGAAGTCCATGATTTCGGCTAACGAGCAGGTGGCCAGCGCCATAACACGATCGGCACCGCCATAATAAATGTAGAGCTCGTCATCGACCAGGACTGTGGCACAACTGAAAACGACATTAGGCACATCGCCTTTGTGTTCCCACGTTTCCCGGGGCTCAAGAATGAACCCTTCGGGCCGAGAAAGGATCTGGGAGGGATCGTCCCGGTCCAGGAGGGCGGCTCCCAGGCGGTAGACATTGTCCTCGTCGACGGCGTGATAAATCAGAAGCCAGCCCCGCTCGGTTTTGATCGGTGGGCCCGCGGCCCCAACTTTCTGGCGCTCCCAGGCGATGGCGCGGGGTTGGATGATGATCTGATGGTCGTACCAGTGCAGCAGATCGTCCGAATAGGCCAGCCAGATGTCTGGGGGCCGGCGATGCAGCATGGCATAGCGGCCACCGATCTTTTCGGGAAAGAGGACATGGTCTTTGTTGTCCTCATCGGGTAAGACGATACCCAGACGTTCCCAGGTGATGAGATTCTGGCTGCGGGCCAGGCAGGCGCGTACCCCCCGAGGTGAGTAGGCGGCATAGCTCATGAAAAAGGTGTCTCCCAGGCGGGTGATGCGAGGATCCTCGACTCCTCGTGTTTCCCATTCGTTGGCCGGACTGAGCACGGGCTGGTCGAGGCGCGACCAATGAAGTCCATCAGCACTGACGGCATAGCCGATGTACGAGACGTAGTCTCCGCCTTGGGCGCGGTAGTGCATATGAAAGAGACCGTCATGATGGATGACGGCAGCATTGAAGACATTAAGTGCCTCCCACTCGTTGAGCGGGTTGGGTCTGAGTACCGGATTACCGGCATAGCGTACTAAAAGTTCCACTGAAAAGATTTCCTCCAAGGGTTTTGGAATCGTGTTGAGACTAAGTGCAGACACAGAAGTGTAGTTGGATTAGAAAACCCAATGTGTCACCCTGAACAGGTCGAGTACACAACTGATATGAAATTTAGTCAACTTCTCTGTCCTCACGTCTGACCGGAGTGAGTTCGTCCGTTTGGGAAGAGCGATGCATCGGTAATCGGGCAGCGCGACGCACATGCCAGATCAGGAGAGCAAGGAAAGAGCTGACAAAGACGAGGGAAAGGATGACGGCAATAAACTCGGGCGTCCCCGGCTCCACGATGAAGAGGGCGTAAACTGACATAAACAGGACTGTCAGCCCTAGGGTGAAGGCTGTTCTGCCGACAGCGGGTGCCACGTTGGGATTCTCCTTACTAAGTGACAGGCGACATAATGATTGGTCTCGATCTGCTCCAAGGGCGGGATTTCATGGGCACAGACATCCTCCCAATAGGGGCAGCGAGTGTGGAAACGGCAACCTGGGGGGGCATTGGAGGGATCTGGTAGGTCCAGACTGCGCAGGGGCAGCTCACGGCGCCGGCGTGCGATGATCGGATCAGGCACCGGGACAGCTGTGAGTAGAGCCTGGAGGTAGGGATGCCGTGGATTCTCCAGCACCCCACCGAGCGGCCCCACTTCTACAATCTGACCCAAATACATTACCGCAATCCGGCCATTCTGTGCAAAATAACGGGCGGTAGCCAAATCGTGGGTGATATAAATGAAGGCGATGTTGAATTCTTTGTTCAGGGAGGCCATGAGGTTGAGGATATCCAGGCGCAAAGAGACATCGACCATGGATACCGGCTCATCGGCCACAATTACTTTTGGACGCACCGCCATGGCTCGGGCCAGAACGACGCGCTGGCGCTGGCCGCCACTGAGCTGATGCGGGTACTTATCGTCCAGGAAGAGTTCGGGAGGCGTCAGGCCAATGATGGTCAAGAGTTCTGCCGCTTTTTCGCGGGCCTCGGCTCTGTTTTTGGCGAGACCGTGACTGAGCAAAGGCGCGGTCAAGGAGTGCAGGATGGTGCGTACAGGATTGAGGGCGGCAAAGGAGTCTTGGTGGACGATCTGTACGGCAAGGCGGTAGTCGCGCCAGGTTTTGCTATCCATGGCCCAGATATCCTTGTTGCGGTAGAGCATCTGGCCAGATGAGGGCTTTTGCAACCCAGCGATCATGCGCCCCAGCGTCGTCTTACCACAACCGCTCTCTCCTACCAAGGCGAGAATTTCGCCTTCACCAAGCTGGAGGTTAACGTTTACGACGGCCTCTACACCCCGGCGCTTACGAATCAACCCCCCTCCGCCAAAGGTTACACTTACATCTTTCAGCTCAACAAGTGGTTCAGCCATTGTACTTCCCTTTCTTTTGCTGAGAGCCGTTTCCCTGGCCGAGCCATCCCTCGTGCCAGTGGTGGCAGGCGACACGCCATCGACCGGCTGATTCCAGAACCGGTTTCTTTTCCCGGCAGATCGACGTGGCATAAGGACAGCGCGGATGAAAACGACAACCGCTCGGCATGTTCAAGAAACTCGGTGGCGAACCCTCGATCGGTTTCTTTGTGGCTAGATCACCGACCAATGAGGGTGCGGCCTGGATTAGCCCGTAGGTGTAGGGATGGCGGGGACGATAGAAAATGTCGTTGATCGACCCTTCCTCCACCACCTGGCCGGCATACATCACGGCCACTCGGTCGGCCATACGGGCCACGATGGCGATATCGTGCGTCAGGAGCATCATGGCCAGGCCTAATTGTCGGCGGATATCGGCGAGAATATCCAAAATATAAACCTGGGTGACAACATCGAGTGCTGTGGTCGGCTCATCCAGGATCAACAATCTGGGATCCAGGAGTAAGCTGAGGGCGATGATCACCCGCTGGCGCATACC
>JAADFV010000170.1:3268-9032 GCA_013152695.1 Chloroflexota bacterium
TGTTCTTTAGGCTGTTTTTCGTGATCCAGAACCGTATCCAGCATCTGGTCGGCGATGCGCATGACCGGGTTCAAGGCATTCTGGGCAGCTTGAAAGACAAAAGCAATCTGCTTCCAGCGGAACTGGCGCAGGCTGTTTTTGTCTAGCTGCAGGACGTCGAGGCCATCGAACTCGACGACACCATCCTTGATTTCTCCGGGGTAAGGCACCTGGCGGATGATACCGTAGGCCAGGGTCGATTTGCCGCAACCACTCTCTCCTACCACAGCCATGAGCTCGCCCGGATAGACATCCAGAGAAGCCTCGTCGACCGCCCTGAGAACGCCCTGCCGAACACTATACTCGATAACCAGGTCTTTGATGCTCAATAGAGGTTGAGTCGCTTTGCTCTTCTCAGCCATCGCGGTGACGGGGTTGTTGTAGTCATTTTTCATGATCGTTCACCTTACATGGCCCGCAATCTGGGATCGAGGACCTCATCCAGACCATGGGCAAAGAAAAGGGCCCCCAACTGGAAGAGGACGATGGCAATCATCGGCGACAGCACGTAGGAAAGGGCATGGGGCACGTAGATGGCGCCAGATTGCGTCATCGCCATGTTCATCATCATTCCCCAGTTTTTGGATGAGAAGGGCACGAGACCGAGAAGCATCAAGCCGACGCTGGCCGTAATCGCCCAACGCATGGTCGTGAGGAAATTGATGGTCACGTAGGGCATGATGTTGGGGAGCAGTTCGCGAAAGACGATGTGGGGCGTGCTTAGTCCCAACACTTTCGCCGCTTCGATGAACTCCCGTTCTTTCAAGGAGAGGACTTGTGAGCGGGTTGCTCGCGCCAGTCCTCCCCAGGCCCAGATACTGAGGAGGGCACCAAAGGCGACGGCGTTGCGCACGGCAAATACCGAGCCAATGATGAGCATGACCGGGAAAGAGGGCACGGTGAGAATGGCATTGGTGAGGATCATCAACAAGGTGTCTGTGAGTCCTCCCCGCAGGCCGGCAAACATACCTACGGTGATGCCAATGCAGATCGTAAAAAGGGCGGCGAGAAAGGCTACCAGCAGAACCTCACGGGAGCCGTGCACGATCAGAGCCCAGACGTCACGGCCGGCATAGTCGGTGCCCAATATGTGCTCGCGTGAGGGGGGTTGGTATCGCTCTGCGTAGTGAGATTTCATACTCAATGGGACGATTTCGGGACCAATCGTCGCCATCAGGAAAAAGAAAAGTAAAATCAGAAGGCCAACGAAAGCGCGCTTGTTGTGCCAGATGATTATCAACGGCTCGAGAATCGAGCGGCGCCAGAAGCGGCGGATGCTGGCGATACTCATCGTCATGCCTCCAGTTTGATGCGTGGATCTAGTGTGGAGTAGAGGAGATCCGCGGCGAGGTTGGCAAAAATGACCGCAATTGCGAGGAAGAGGAAGAGGCCTTGCATCATGCCATAATCTCGCTTGATCAGGGCTTCGCCAAAGAACCAACCAATACCCGGATAGCTAAAAATCGTCTCGATCAAGATCGAGCCGCCGACCATGGTGCCCAAGGCAATGGCCAGACCGGTGATCATGGGTAATAAGGCGTTACGCCCCATGTAGCGAGTCATAATGCGCCCTTCCTTGAGCCCCCTGGCGCGGGCGGCCATGATATAATCTTCCCCCAAAATACTTACTGCACTCCCTTTCATGGCCAGGGCCCAGCCAGCAGTGCTTTCGAAGGTGTAAGCTGTAATCGGTAGGGCAGCATGCATGAACACACTTTTGATAAAAGGCCAGGTGAATCCAGGTGTGATTCTGGCGTCGTAGGCCCCTTTCAGGGGGAAAATATGGAGATTGATGGAAAAGATGATCAGCAGCACCAGGGCTGTCACATAATCGGGTGTGGCGCCAGTGAAGGAGGCATAGGCAGTCACCACTGGATCCAGTATCGTCTTACGCTTCCAGGCAATGGTCATTCCCAGGAGTGTGCCAAAACTGAAGCTTAAGAAGAGGGATATTGAGGTCACCAGCACCGTCCAGGGAAGAGCTTTGGCAATGATCTCATTCACCGATACTTTGTAGATAAACGACTTCCCCAGATCACCCTTTAGCAAGCCGGAGACATACTCAACATATTGGTCGAGTACCGGCTGGTTGGGATCGTAATGATACATGGACTTGACAAAGGCCAGGGCGTCCTCGTAAGTCATAGAATAGGTTTCGACGATTTCCATTGCCCAGGCCTGCATGACGTCACCGGGTGTCTTTCGGACGAGGAAGAAGGTAAGCGTCATGATGATGAAGACAGTGATAATCGCCACACCTATCCGTTTGATTAGTATAATCATGGTATCTTCCTGACAAAGTAGAAGCGCTCTCCAGCACAATGCGGGAGACCCTGCCAACGCTGGAGAGCGCAAGCATTTGTCAAACTGACCGAGGTGCGTGGCCCTCGCCCCGAGCAAGATGGAAGCGAGAGCCACAGCACAAAGCCCGGATTAATCGACGGGTTTAAGCATGCCCAAAACCATCATGGTTACATCGGCACGCTCAGCACCACCACCGGCCAGTGACCAGATTGGATCGTCCAGGGCAGGCCAACCGTTCACGTGAGCGTAGTTGTGGAATTCCATCAACTTCTTTTCTGCGTAGGGTAGTTCGAGCATATGCTCGTTGGCTATCCAGGCCGCTTTTTGCACCACTGCTTGCAGTTCGTCCTGATCGAAGGTCGAGCCCATCTTGATGACCAGATCCTCGAGATTGACTTCTTCACCGTCGGGTCCGGGGAGTGTCGGGGGAACGCCAACACGTTTGCCCGTATCACCGAGGAAGAGGCGATTGAAGCCACGCCAGGGATGAGCGTAGCCCCACCAAACTGCCGACCACAGCATAGCCACCTGGTAATCTCCAGAGGTCGTCTTGGGCCAGAAGACGGCGTTTTCGATGGGTAGACACTCACTGGGGATACCAAACTCAGTGAATTGTGTGGCCAGGTCGTCACAGGCCAGCACCCAGTCGGAGTAACCGGCAGGACAGTTGATCTCCCAGTTCAGGGGATTGCCCTCTGGATCCAGCCAGTTTCCGTTATCGTCCCGAGTGTATCCCAGATCGAGGAGCATTGCTTCTGCCTTATCGGGATCGTAATCATAGACGGTGAGCTGGTCGAGGAAATCTTTACCCAGCCATTTCTCTTCGACCGAGGTGAGGACGTTGTGGGCGTATTTATCCACATCACCGGCATAGTAGTAGGTAATTTCTCTCAGCTCTTTGCGATTGACGGCGTGAGCAATGGCTTTACGGAAATTCTCGTCGGAGAAGGGTTTGATGCGCATGTTGAAGCCGATGCCGAACTGAGCCAAGTCAGAGGGGAGCGCCAGCTTCATCTTCGGCTGCCGGGCCATAATGGCTTCTGTGGTGTCCTTGCCTGTGGCCGGGTGAGCCCGATCGACCTCGCCTGCCATCAGGTAAGCCCAAATGACCTCGTTGTTGGGCCAGGGCAGGATCACCAGCTTGTCGAAGTGCACCTTGTCCGCGGCGTAATGATCGGTGAACTTGTCGAGGAGCATCTCAGAAGCGGTGACCGTGGTGACTTTGAAAGGCCCGGTGCCAATGGGGAATTCCGGCTTATAGTTGCTCAGATCCTCCATGATCGATTTGTTCGGTTCTTCATCGGGAGGAACGGTGAGATCGACCTTGTCAGCCCATTTACCGTAGATGTGATAGGGCGAACTGATGACTTCACCACCAATCAGTGGTTTGGCCAAGGGCATGGGTTTCTTCCACTTGAAGACAACTGTTTGATCGTCCGGCATTTCGATCGAGTCAAGATACTTCCACAATTCCGCGTTCTGTAGGTAGCGTAATTGCAGAGTGGTCCAGACATCCTTCGAGGTGACCGGGGTACCGTCATGCCATTTGGCATTGGGTTGGAGTTTTACGGTGAAAGTATCGGTTCCTTCCTCATAGGAAGCCCCTAAACGCATGATTATATCGCCCGAGGCCGGCACGTAGACGAACAGTGGTTCGTAAACCCACCACCAGGCCGCTCCCACACCACCGGGAGCAAAGCGATTGCCATGGTAAGCTGGTGGTTTGCTCCAGCCACCGGCTGTGCGGTAGACTGCCGGTTGAGGAGCAGGTGTTGGGGTGACAACCACCTCAACGGGTACCTCGACCGTCTCTTTGACAGTAACGGGGGCTGGTGCTGGGGCACAAGCAGCCACTACCATCGACAGTATCACTAACAGACTGAGCAAGATCCACGTCCGGTGGAATACCTTGCCGTTCATTGTACTTTCCTCCTGGTTTGGTTACATACGGATTGGGTAAGCAAAGGGTCTATTAATAGGTACTTATTTTGTTCGTTCGATATCATCCCTCCTTGTCAAGAGTGTGCGGCCGTACCACAACCGCAAGATTGACGAATAACCAATTCGACAGCCAGTCGCATCCGAATCGGAACCCGCTGGTTCCTTTCGATCAGATCGACCGCACACCGAGCTGCCTGGATGCCGATTTCGTGCCAGTCGATTCGAACGGTGGTGAGGGGAGGGACGTGCAACTGAGCCCAGGGCTCATCGTCAAACCCCACGACCGCAATATCCTCAGGAACGAGGCGTCCGACCTCCTGGCAGGCCCGAATGGCGCCGGTGGCAGTAGCATCGTTGACTGCGACTACGGCTGTCAGTTCAGGGTATTTTTCCAGGGCAGAGAGCATGGCCTGGCGACCAGTTTCGATGGTCGTGCTAGGCATGAATACGACACGAGGTTCGAGTCCGGCCTCGTGCAAGGCACGGCGATAGCCTGCAGAGCGCTCGCGGCTACTAATCCAATCCGCCGGCCCGGAAATAAACACGATATGTTCGTGCTTGTGTTCTAAAAGATGCTGGGTAACCTGATAAGCCCCATCTTCGTTATCGCATAGCACACAATCGATGGCTGTTTCGTTGAGCAAGTTGTCTACGAGAACGATAGGAAGACCCAAATTACGCAACTGGTGGATATAACTGGGACGGATGGCCGGCCCGTTGAGAATGAGAGCATCTACTCGCCCCTGTAGCACCATGTTGGGCACATGATGTCCCCTCACCATAGCTTTATCGACATACGTGGTCAGCAAATGGTAACCCCGCGCCGTGAATTCCTCATCCAAACCTTCGAGAATGCCTGAGGTCGATTTACCCGACCTGAGGGCAGAGGGAGAGCGCGTGGCATACTTGTAACCAATGTAGCCCACACTGTTCGTCCGTGCCGTAGCAAGACTACGAGCTGTTGCCGAAGGGGAGTAATTCAGTTCCTGGGCTGCCTGGAGCACCCGTTCTCGGGTTTCAGCACTGATGCCGGGGCGGTCGTTGAGGACACGGGAGACGGTCGCAGGGGAGACACCGGCCCTGGCAGCAACATCTTTAATAGTTGTGGGCATTGACGCACCTTAAGCTATGCAACAATAATGCAAACGATTACACAACAATTGCATTGTAGCATGACGACAACATTTTGTCAATACCCAAATTCAGACGAGGGTGCGGTTCAAAATGGGGGCAAATTATTCTCTAAGGGGATTCGGTTGTGTGGGGGGCTGCCCCCCTCCAACCTCCCCCCGAGCAAGCTCAGGGGGAGGCAATCCTGGTTTGTATGGAATCTTTGTAGAGTAAGAACACCCTTCCCTGAAACCAAGCATAGCGAGGGTCGGGGAAGATATGGGAAGGAGAAAACGTCGATGCAGGCCACCAGCCTGCCCCCATTTTGAAACACACCCTTCAGACGAGGAGACTATATCCGTTTAGTCGG
>JAADFV010000171.1:0-5729 GCA_013152695.1 Chloroflexota bacterium
CTCCCATTCTAACATAGCGACATCATTAGCAAAACAGGTGTATTTGTGGCGATACTGTATCCTAAGTACAAACACGTAAGTTGTGAGGGTTAATTGACGTTATTTCCTAACAAATACGCCCTTCAACTGTCATTCTGAACGGCTTTTTAAGGTCAACAAACATCAAAGGGATGCGAATATCAACATGAAAAGGCCCATCGTGGTGCCAATTCTAGTGAAGAATCTAGCTATTCATCTACCGCGAGACCCTTCACTAGCGTTTCGTGGCCATGTCAGTTGTGCATTCGACCCGTTCAGGGTGACACATTGTGTTTTCTTATCCAACCAAACTTCTGTGTTTGTACTTAGGCTCTGGCTATGTTCTCGAAACCCTGGCAATACGACCTCCGGGAGGTGGTGGCAAGATAGTCAGACCTTGCGGAAATTGCAACGTATCCTATAACCAATGTAATTTCTCGAGAATCACCAGTTCCGCCTGGCGACCCACCGCCATACACATTTTCTGCGCGAATGGTCAATCTTGCTCGCGTCCATTATAATAGCAACCAGAATCACCTCCTCCGACCCACGTAATCAGGGCTTTCGTTAATTTGGCACGCCTTGAACGCCCTGATTCCCTTAGAAAAATACATTCCAGGAGATTTGCAAGTGTTTGTGCTCATGATCATTCTCGCTGCTCTCTGCGCCATTGCCCTGATTGTCGGCTTTGTCTGGATGCTGACCTCGATGGGGCAAACATACAAGGACTCGGGACCTCAGGTCGGCGCGGAAATGGCAGCAGAGCACATGGCAGATGGGCCCGATCAGGAGGAAACTGTGATGCAAACAGCTGTATTCAAAGGCAAAGCGGTCAAGGTCGAACGGGAAGCCAGCATCAGTTTTCGGGACATATGGCGTTTGGTAGAGGCTCGTGCCTGGCGAAAAGTCATCCCTGCGCTCTTGGCGATCGGGGGTATGTTAGGACTCTTTCTCTTTGGTTCTCTGGCGCTCTTTCTTGGCATGGAAAACAAACTCCTGGGTGGGGCACTTGTGATCATGGCCCTTTACACCGTTGTACGTACACTTCTTTCCCTTGCCAGAGCATAATTTCTTCTCCGACTCTGCGATCAACACACTCACACACCACAACATGGGGCTAATTGATTGAGCCCTCAACAGCCATGACTCCGCAAGGTATTCTGGTTCTGACCATCCTCATAGCGACGGTCGTTCTTTTTGCTACGGAACGATTTCGCGTAGATTTTGTGGCCCTGGGCATGATGATTTTATTGATGGTGCTGGGCTTGGTGACGCCGGCCGAAGGTGTGGCAGGGTTTACCAATCCTGCGACGATCACCATCGCTGCCATGTTCGTCCTCAGTGCCGGCATCCAATACACAGGCGTGTTGGACAATATTGGGCAAATCATTGTGCGCTTTTCCCACCAAAATGAAATAGTCCTCACGCTAATCCTCATGCTCACGGTCGCTTTGCTCAGCGCTTTCATCCTCAACACTGCGGTGGTAGCAGTTTTCATTCCTGTCGTGATCCAAATTGCCAAACAGATGGGGATTGCTCCCTCCCGCTTACTGATGCCCCTCTCTTTCGCGGCGATGCTGGGGGGTACGATGACGCTGATCGGCACATCCACCAATCTTTTGGTGAGTAGCATCACGCAAGAAGCAGGACTCCCTGCTTTTAGCATGTTCGACTTTGCTCCTCTCGGCATCATCATCCTCATCGCCGGCGTTCTCTACCTCACCCTGATAGGGCGTCACCTCATTCCCGACCGCCCCGTCCAAGTTAGTCTGGTGGACAAATATGGCATTCGCGAATATCTTTCGGAAGTCGAAGTCTTACCAGATTCGCCCCTGGTGGGAAAACGCCTGGTTGATTCCGGGCTTATGGAGCGATTGGATATCACGGTACTCGATATCCTGCGAGACGGCCGGGCAATTCGCTTGCCCTCGGCCTCCCGCCATATTCGCCCCGGCGATATTCTCCTGGTACGGGCCTCTCCCGAGCAACTACTGGCTGTACAAAAGACAGAAGGCCTGGCGATTTCACCGATCCGCAAACACATCGATGACCTTTTAGAAACACATGAAGGCATCGGTATGGCTGAGGTGGTCGTTTCAGCCAAATCATCGCTGATCGGTTATTCACTCAAAGAGTTGAATTTCCGGCAGCGATTTGGCGCCGTAGCAATCGGGATTCAGCGAGGGGGCATGCAACTCTACAGCAAACTCGGCCACGAGACGATTATGGCCGGTGACATGCTTCTTTTGGTAGGGGAAAAACAGGCTCTCCAGAAACTAGCCAAGAGCCCTGATTTCTTGCTGCTACTCGATATTCCTGTACCCAACCTGCGCCCCCATTCGCCCTGGGCTCTCATCATCATGTTGGGGGTTGTCCTCGCCATTCTCTTCAACCTGTTACCGGTCATGGTCAGTGCTTTGCTGGGGGCTTTTCTCATGATCGTCAGCGGTGCCCTTACCCTGGATGAAGCTTATGCCGCTCTCGACAAACGTGTCTTGGTGATGCTGGGTGGCATCCTTCCCCTCGAAGCAGCCATGGAACATTCGGGGTTAGCATTATGGCTGGCAGAAGGAATGCTCTCCGTCTTAGGAGACAGCTCGCCTTGGGTGCTCATTGCCGCCTTTTATTTGCTATCGATGTTGCTTACGGAAGCCATGTCCAACCAGGCGACGGCCGTAGTCCTCACACCCCTGGCCATTTCCACCGCCCTCACCTTAGGTGCGAACCCTGTTCCCTTCATCATGGCCATCACCTTCGCCGCTTCTGCCAGTTTCATGACCCCCATCGGCTATCAAACCAACACCATGGTTTACAGTAGCGGCAAATATCACTTCTTCGATTTCACCCGCGTCGGCGCTCCCCTCAACCTCCTCCTCTGGGCCATCTCCACCGTGGCCATCCCTTTGATCTGGCCGTTGTATTGAGTGTAAATTATGGTATTGTCGGCGAGGTCCTTGGCAATGCACTTTGCTGACAAAATAGGTGAGAAGCACAGGCTTTTATAAAAAAAGATGCACGTTCCTTCACCAGACGGGAACGTGCGTTAATTTTGTTAAGAAGGCCCTCTCACAAAGCCAACTCAGGCTCGGGCTCGTCTTGGTGGGGTTCAGTTTCCGAGGAGGAAGTCTCAGTTTCGCTCTCAGGTTCCTCTTCGGCAGGGCGGAGGGCTGCCTCGATGACCTGCTCGATGCAATCGACAGGGACAAAGGTCATGGAGTTGCGTACATCTTCCGGTAATTCATCCAAATCAGCCTCGTTGCGGCTGGGGAGGATGACGGTCTTGAGGCCGGCACGATGCGCAGCCAGCACCTTTTGTTTGAGGCCACCGATGGGCAGGACCTGACCACGCAGGGTGATCTCGCCGGTCATGCCGACATCGGAGCGTACAGGCTGGCCTTTGAGCAGGCTGACAATGGCCGTAACCATGGTCACACCAGCACTGGGTCCATCTTTGGGGATGGCGCCGGCAGGGACATGGATATGGAAGTTGGAATGTTCGAACAGGTCGGGGTCAAGACCAAGCTTTTCGGCATTGGCCTGCACCCAACTGAAGGCAATCCGTACCGATTCCTCCATCACATCGCCGAGCTGGCCTGTGGTGGTGAGCTGACCTTTGCCTTTCATCTTAGTTGCTTCCACGAAGAGCACATCACCGCCGACCGGTGTCCAGGCCAAACCAGTGGCCACACCCGGACGTTCTGTGCGCAAGGCCGCATCGAAGAAGTAGCGCTGCTTACCCAGGAATTCGCGTACACGCTCCGGGGTGATTTCCATAAACTCAACTTCGTTGGCGGCAATCTGGACCGCTACTTTGCGGCAGACTTTGCCAATTTCACGCTCCAGGTTACGCACACCGGCCTCACGTGTGTAGTCGCGAATGATGGTGCGAATGGCGTCTTCCGTAAAGACAATCTCATTCTTGCGCAGGCCGTTGGCCCGGCGCTGGCGGGGGATCAGATACCCCTCGGCGATGCGTAGCTTCTCGTATTCAGTGTAACCCTCGAGGGAGATGATCTCCATGCGGTCGCGCAGGGGCGCGGGAATGGTATCGAGGGTGTTAGCAGTGGTGATAAAGATCACGTCGCTCAAATCGAAATCGACGTCGAGATAATGATCGCGGAAGCTGTTGTTCTGCTGGGGATCAAGAACTTCGAGGAGGGCGGAGCTGGGATCGCCGCGCCAGTCCATGCCGATCTTATCCACCTCGTCGAGCATAAAGACGGGGTTGCGGGTGCCGGTGCGTTTGAGTGCCTGGATGATGCGACCGGGCATGGCGCCAATGTAAGTGCGCCGGTGACCACGGATTTCTGCTTCGTCGCGCATGCCACCCAGACTCATGCGGGTGAATTCGCGACCCAGGGCACGAGCAATACTCTTGCCTAAACTGGTCTTGCCCACACCGGGCGGACCCACAAAGCAGAGAATAGCGCCCATCGCTTCCTGTACTTCGCCTTCGAAGCCCTCAGCTTCCTCGATACCACGTTCTTGCACGAGCTTGCGTACGGCTAGAAACTCGAGGATACGATCCTTGACCTTCTGCAGATCGTAATGGTCTTCATCCAAGACCTTGCGGGCATGGGCGATATCGAGGTTATCTTCGCTGAGCGTATTCCAGGGTAGATCGAGGAGCCAGTCGAGGTAGGTTTTGATCACGGAATGCTCGGCTGCTTGCGGGGGCATACGCTCCAGGCGCTTGAGCTCACGCAGAGCTTCTTTTTCTGCCTCTTCTGGAAGATGAGCTTCGGCAATTTTACGTCGATATTCCTCAGCCTCCACCTCCTGTTCATCACTCTCACCCAGTTCTTTGCGGATGGCTTCCATCTGCTGGCGGAGGAAATAATCGCGTTGCGCCTTATTGAGTTCCTCCGAGGCTTCCTCCGCAATTTTCTTGCGGATGGTAAGCACTTCCTTTTCGCGCATGAGATTGTTGATGAGCAAACGCATTTTCTCGTTGATTGAATCCGCCTCGAGAATACGCTGCTCTTCTTCGAGATCCATGCGCAGGTTTGCGGCGACAATGTAAACGAGCTGGCGATTGTCTTTGACCTGCTCCAAGAAGGCTACTGCCCCCTCTGGAATGTTCGGTAGCAGTTCCGCCACCTCGGTGCTCAGTTCGAGCAAGCTTTGGCGTAGGGCTTCGGCTTCGATGTCTTCTTCGATGATTTCGGGAGCCCGACGCACACGCGCGCGCAGATAGGGTTCCGCCGGCAGCCATTCCTCGATCCGCATACGATCTAAGCCCTGGACGATGACCTGCAAGCCGCCATCGTCTGTACGCATAACTTTATGAATGAGGGCAATGACGCCGGTGTCGTAGATTTCATCAGGCCCCGGCTCTTCGATTTCGGGGTCTTTCATGGCCACCAGGCCAATGATTCGGGCACCGGCCATGGCGTCTTCGATCAGCTTGACTGATCGGGGAATGCCCACCGCCAGGGGAATGACAGCCATGGGCAGGGCAACGATATTGCGCAAAGGCAAAATCGGTAATCCATCTTTGATGAGTTCGTCTATCTTATCATTATCGTAATCGGATTGCTGTGATCCAAATAAATCTCGAAACATATCAACCTCAGCGAGTTGGGAAAAATCATTATGATGCATAGGGGCTAGCTCTCCTTGATTGATTCGTTGCAAACGATAGTGATAGGAGATAGTCATCAACCCTAGTTTCTATTGAAGCGCAGAAGGATATATCAATCATCAGAAGT